>JAFWSS010000168.1 GCA_017524385.1 Prevotella sp. | reverse complement strand
TCCGCGTGTCGATACACGCTATCTCAGCGACGACATCTATCCGAAATGCCAGGGCATCCTCAATGATGTCTTGTCAACCTACCAGCAGTACAGGAGCAACGTGCGCTATCCCCTTGCCCGGAGCAAGCGTGTCTTTGACAGTACGAAGGTCACCGACCACCATGCCATCATCCCCACGGGAAAGGTATCCCATTCGCTTTCAGAAAAGGAGGCAAAGGTCTATGACCTGATAGCCCGTCGTTTCATCGCCGTGTTCTGCGGCGACTGCACGTTCCTCTCCACTGCTGTCACGGCTCATGCGGGAAACATCCCGTTCAAGACCACAGGGAAGGAAATCAAGGAATGGGGATGGAGAATCGTCTATGCCGACATGAAAGACGAGGACGAGAAGGAATCTGACAAAGAAAAAGCCACCATCCTTCCGGTTTTCAGGAAGGGAGAAAGCGGCTCGCATACTCCAAGGTTGACGGAGAAGTGGACCACCGCCCCCAAGCGATACACCGAAGCCACCTTGCTCCAGGCCATGGAGACCGCCGGGAAGTTCGTCGAGGACGAAGAGCTGCGTGCAGCCCTGAAGCAGAACGGCATCGGCAGGCCGTCTTCAAGGGCCGACATCATAGAGACGCTGTTCAAGCGAGGCTACATCGTCAGGGAAAGGAAAACCATCGTTCCCACACCTACGGGAATGTCGCTTATTGACACCATCAAGAGCGACCTCCTCAAAAGCTGCGAGCTGACAGGGATGTGGGAGAAGAAGCTGAGGATGATCGAGCGCGGAGAGTACGACGCAGACACGTTCATCAGAGAACTGAAACAGCAGTTGGTCGGTATCATTGATGAAGTGAAGAAAGACCAAGGCTGTGTCAAGATAGCTTCACCCGCAAAGACCAGGAAACAACCCAAAAACAGGAGGAGCACATGGCAAAGAAAGAAAAACTGAACGTCAAGGTCATCACTGCCCCCAACGGGTACGTCCTCGACATAGGCAGTCATGGATTCTTCTATTTCACCCTTGACAAGTTGCTGGAGGGATTCATCTACCATGTGGGCTTCAAGGAAATGGGCGAGGTTTCCCAAGACAAGATAGGCGACATCGTAGAAGCCGCCTTGACATGGAAAGACAAAGTCAAGCTTATGAAGCATCTTTCCTCCCTGGAGCATGACAAGGAAGCCTTGAAATTCACCATCAGTTCCATGGAGCAGGAAATAGAGAGCAAGAAAGCATACACCAAGACCCTGCGTGAGCGACTCGCCGAGAAGAGCGAGCGAATCAAGGAACTGGAGGAGGTGCTCAAAGAGCACCCCAACTGGTTGAGAAAAAAATAGAGTTTGTTTATTATCCATAACAATTATTCATTTTATACAAGTACAAAGACTATGCAGGGTGTGCCCGATGGGAATCACGTACATCCAAAAGAGCTTGGGCGTGTCGCTGAGACACGCCCAAGCCGTTTTTAGGGCGGCAGTCAAATTCATATCTGTCCCGTCCGCAGCACTCTGAGGATATGTGCCGCTATCCTCTGCTTCCTTGCTTCATCGTCCTCGCTGGCCATATTGCGAAGACAGCACTCGATGTTGTGGTAGATGGTATCGCTGACTATCATGGTCTTGTCATTGTAAGGGTTGGTCATTTGAGATAATACAGTCGTATCATTATACTGTCTTCACCTCGGATGGTGAGGTCGGCATCGATACGGTCGAGAGCAGGGTAAAAGGCATCCTCGTCAACATAGACATAGAGGAACATGGTGTTGATTTCAAGGTTCGCTTCGGAGCCAAACAAATCTGACGTGTTGCCTCCATCGGCGACACCCCAGACGTCGTTGCCGAGACCATCCCGGCAAACGGCGTCAATCAGGTTGAAAGTTTTTTGTTCCATGGTTGTGGTGTTGTGGATTACAAGTGATAGAAGTCGGCATCCACCACGTCGGTGGCCTTGCCAAATTCGGGGCAGGAAGAGAAATAGGGTTGGTCGATTTTGCTCCAGTCTGCCACATATCCCTTGGGGAAGTTGGTGCGGACAAAGTCTTCAATCAACTTGATGTCATTGTCATCAAGACCTTCTGCGTCGCCCATCTCGATGTAGCAGACGGCATAGGTCGGAATCTTGAAAGTAGCGGCAAATGTCATGGTTCTGAAATTTTGGTTGATGTTGATGATGTTTTGAAGTGATGTTTTGAGAGGGAGAGGGAACGGAAGTCCACTCCCTCCCTTGTGTGTCTTAATCGTTGAGCAGGGTCGGCATGAGCAGGGCGGTGATTTGCAGTCCCTCGGTCTCGTCAACGGGAGAGACGAGCAGCGGCCTTGAATACTCGCTGAAAGTTATCCTCACCATGTCGGAGGGGATGTTGGAGAGCACGTTGCAGAGGGTGTCTCCGTTCACTCCGACGGCCATGGGTGTTGCGTCATAGTCGCAGGGGACGCTCTCCTTGGCTTTCGTGTTGTAGTCGATGTCCTCGCATGAGACGGTCAGCGCGGTGGTGTCGAGTTCCATCTTCATAACCTTGGAATGGGGGTTGCCCATGGGGAGCATCCTGCGGATGGCGTCTTGGAGTGCTCGCTTGTCAATGAGCATCGTCTTGTCGTTGTTGGCCGGAATCACGCTGTTGTAGCTGGGGTATCTGCCCTCAATCAGTCGGCAGGTGAGTTGCCATGTGTCACCCACGAACTGCGCTGCGCTGTCGGTGAACTTGATGCAGATGTCGAGAGGTTCCTTGCAGAGGAAATGGCGGAGCAGGGCTGCGGGCTTCGGGGGGAGCAGGAAGATACCCTCCTTGCCGGTGTGGATGTCGAGGTGGTGGTTCTTCATCAGCACTTGTCCGTTGCAGCTGACCACGTCAAGTCCGTCCTCCTTGAAGTTGAAGCATACGGCATTGAGCACGGGGCGCATCGTTCCCTGTTCGGTGAATGGCGAGGTGCGTGTGATGTCCTCCAGCATGGCGGTGGACGGGAGTATGGCGGTCTCGGTGTCGCCGGTCAGAATGTCGAATGTCGGGTATTCATCATCGGAGACGCAAGGGAAACTGACGTGGCCGTTCATGTAGTTGATGGTGATTTCGGTCTTGTTCTCCATGATGATGGTGAGGGGTTGCGTGGGGATGTTCTTCAAGAAGTCGCCGAGCACTCTGGAATGGACGCAGAAACGGACGGACTCCCCGGGGGTGAGGTCGCTCTCCATGAGTTCGGTGGTGGTGCGCATCATGTTCTCGCCATCGGAGGCGATGACTTGGAGGACGTTGCCATCTACCTCGAAAAGGTAGTGGTCGAGGATGGCGAGGGAAGCCTTGCCGTTCATCATCTTTGACAGACCCTGAATGTTC
>JAFWSS010000167.1 GCA_017524385.1 Prevotella sp. | reverse complement strand
GCTTGCCCATGGAAATACAACGACCGGCGGTTCTACCGCCGGTCGTTGTCGTAAGGATTCAGAACATAGGTTTTCGTCCATTCTGCCTATCTCATCTGCATTGAAAAAAGCAGTTGATTGGATATCTTGTCTTTCTTGCTCATAGTGTTTTTATTTCTTTTTTTTCTTACAAAAGTTTTTTTAGCTCCTCTATATCAGGCAGTGCCTTTCTCAACTCATCGGGCATGTTGGTAGTAGTGGTATAAGTGGCCACGCCCATCGGTTTACTGTAGTCGCGGATGACAAACTCCACATAATCCCTATTGGCCTCCTTGCATAGCACTATGCCGATGGAGGGATTCTCATGGGGTTTCTTCACCTTGGCATCAAGAATGGAGAGATAGCCCATCAGTTGACCGAGATAAGATGTCTTGAACTCCCCAATTTTTAACTCAAAACAGATCATGGCGTTCAACTCCCGGTTGAAAAACAACAGGTCAGGAAAATGTTCTACGCCATAAACCTCCAAATGATACTGGTTGCCGAGGAAGGCGAAGTCACGACCGAATGTCATGATAAACTGCTTGACATTCTGTATAATCTGTTGTTCCACTTCACGTTCGTCCACATCAATCGCTTCACGCTCACCAATCTGCTCCACGTTGATGAAGTCGAGCAAATAGGAGTCCTTGAACATCATCACTGCCTTGCGTGCTATCCTGCGGTCTGGGATGGTATGTGTGAAATTGCTGGGCATGGCGTCTCGATGCCCGTAGGCATCATCCTTGATGAGTTTTTCCAAAACCTTGGATGAAAGATGCTCTTCTGCTGTCAGATGAATATAGTAATAGCGGGCTTCAAGACTTTTTGCACCAGCACGGATTTTTGTGTGATGCGTGAAAGGCACTTTAAAGAAGTCCTCTACAGGGAAGTCTGCCAAATTAGGAATCTGGATGGAGTGGTAAATGTCAATTTTGTATTTACCGGATAGCAATTCGTCGGTTATGACCGACGGATTAGTGGCTTCTAATTCGACATTTGCACTTGTCGGAATGGCAACTTCTTGAAAATCGTTAGTTTGTAATTCGTCGGTTGCAACCGACGAATTAGGATCCAGAATTGTCCATGCTTCATAAAAGAGACGCATTTCTTTCATCTGAGTTTCAGAATAACCTCTCAATCCGGGTAACTCCTTACGGAGTATCTGGCTGATGGCATTCAAGGCTCCTGAGCCCCAAACACTATAACGTGTGTTTAAAGAGATGTATTTCCCGATACCGAAATAAACAGCCAATTGAATACGGTTGACTCCTTTGGCCGCCTCATACTGCCCTTGGAGAATAGCAGCCTTGATGGTTTCGGCAGCTGGTTTGTATGTGATTAGTGCATTTCTTTCCATATTTATTTCAGAATGATACGGATGTTGTCCTAGTTGTCATCACTCATGGCTGTCACGAAGTCTTTGATCTTCTGTTTGTAGTTCACGCCACCTTCCATGCGAAGATGATACTCTTGATTGTTTTCATTCTTCTCAAAAAGTTAATCATCCTTGGTGGTCCATGGTATATGTTTTTTAGTTTACAATACAAAAGTACAATAAAAAGGCAAAAGTTGCCTTTTTCACCATAAAAATGGAGTTTTGTTGTATTTTTATTTATTATGCTCTCAATTGTGGATATTATCCCCTGAAATCCCGATTCTTATCTTTCGTGAGATGTTGCCATAGACGACGATGTAGGTGCCGGGGCGGAGTGACGCACGTGCTGCGGCATAGGGCTTGCGGGTATGGAGGCGTATGCCGCTGAGGGTGTAGATGTCCACCAAGGCGTCGGGGGCGATGGCTGTACCAATACCGTTGGTGATGGCGGAGACACGCAGTTTTCCGTCGATGAGCAGCGTGGAACTGTCGAACTCATAACCCACACCGCCGTCATCCACTTTCACGATGAAGTTGCCCGTGTGTGAACCGCTGACCTTGAACACGGTGATTTCGCTGCCGACCAACAATTGCCGGGTGGTGGGGACGACCACGAGGATGGTGTCGCCGTCGTGCCTCAGGTTACCCTTCACGGTGAGGCAGGAGTTGCTGTATGCACTCAATTGGCACAGCGTGGTGGCCCCATTCTTCATCGTCAGGTTCTGCAATGTGCCAGTGCCGGTGATGACACCCGTGGCAGCCACGGTGACCTGTCCCGTGGTGACAGCCGTGGTGGAGGCGTTGAGCAGTTCCAACGTGCCGTCGTTGACGGTGATGGGCGACGTGCTTCCCGCTGTTCTGAGCGTGAGACGCCCCTTGCCCTCCTTGATGACCGCTGCGCCTTTGAAAAGGCCTGAGAATGCCATGTCCTTGTCGAGACAACCTATGCGGTAGGTGGTCTGTCCTTCCAACACACCATCGGTGGCCGTGCCGGCAATGGCGCCGATTCTCAGCGTGGCAGCCTGTTGGGTGGCGCTGCCGCCGGAGTAGTGGGCGATGTTGGTGGCGGCATCCACCTTCAGCGTGGCCTTCGACATGTCGGTGACGTTGCTCATCAGGCGCCATTGGCTGCCCGAGGCCGTCAGCGTGCCCTCGTAGTCCTTGAAGTTCAGGCCGATGTCGCAGCGCACATATTTCGACACGATGGTCAGCGCACCTTTTCCCTTCACGCTGCCGTTCAGTTTGCCGCGCGAAGAACCTACAATTTTGTTCGTCGTGCCTTCAGCCACGGTGACCACGTGGTTGAAGACAGGCACGGTGGAGGTGCTGTTGACATCAATTTGCCGCACCTCGCCACCTGCCAGCAGCATGGGAGACCCGTTTCGCCCGAAGGTGGCGTTCCACGCCCCTTGTGCCACGACGCCCTTCTTCACTATCAGACCGGCGAAGTTGTTGACACCGCCATAGGTGAAGTTCAGTTGGCCGGCGCCGTCTTTGACAAGGTATCCCGAGCCGCTGACGGCACCTTTCAGCGAGAGCGAACTGTTGCTTTGGGTGACGCGTATGGTGGCGGTGTCGGTGACGGTGACCTGGCGGTCGGTGCCCATGTTTTCCTTGCTCAGCACCAGGGTGCCGCCGTTGAGTTGCAGGTTGTCCTTGGCAGCGGTGGCGGCGCCGAGGGCACTGTTGCTCCCACCATCGAAGAAGTTGGGCACTGTCAGCGTACCGCCGTTCACGATGGTCTTGCCTGTATAGTCGCTGTATTTCATGTTCAGCGTCACGTTGGCGTCCTTGTTCACCGTCACACCGCCCTCGCCGCTGATGCCGCCCTGGCCGGAAAGGGTGTAGGTGCCGCTGTCGAAGGTGACGCCGCTGGTGACCATCATCTCCGGCACGTTGATGTTGGTTTGCTGACTTTGGGCATTGAATACAACGGCATCGCCTGGCACGAAGGCCGTGGGCTGGCCGATGGTGAAGTTCTCGTCCTTATAGTTCCACACATTGCTCACGCTGCCCGTCCATACCACGTCGTGCTGCGGGGCGCGGGTGTTGTGTATTTTCAATATGAGTTTTTTGCCGTCTGCCACCTCGAAATCGTAGTTCACCCCTTCCAGGCCGCGAGTCTTCAACTTCGTCGGGTCGCAGGTCATCGTGCCGGTGCAAGAGGCGATGACATATTCTGCTTCATCCTTGTTTTGTAGGTTCACGGTGATGTGATTGGTGCCTTTGAAGGTGAGGTCGCCCTCCACTTGGAGGTTGCCGCAGACGGGCATGGTGCCAATGGAATTGCCCACAAGGCCTGCCGTCACTTCCAGATAGACGTTGCCGGGCAGCGTGACGTTCTTCATGGAATGTATCACACCTTCGAGGGCGTCTTCTTCGCCTCCCGGCATCAATCGGCAACCTTCGTGGTTCAATGCCCCTTCAAAGGTGATGGTGTCCTTCAAGGTGACGTTGCCGCCCAGTGTGCCGCGAGCACGCAGTTCCACAGGTCCGGCGATGTCGCCGTTCACCTGCAACGTCCCCTCGCTGATGATGGTGGGGCCGGTGTGGCGCAGCCAACCCGCGAGGAAGACCTTTCCTTGCATCGATTTGACGAGCGAACCGCTGCCTGTCGTGATGAGGGCATCCGTTCCCCCCAGATGCTGACTCACGATTTCATAGTCGTGGTCTCGTGGGGTCATCAGGTAGACGACCGGGGCATTCATCGGGTTGTCAACCCATATCCTGGAACTATTGTCGCCTTGGATGTCGAAAAGGATGCTCTTGCCGTCGGCATAAGGCGCCGTGTTTGCCATGTCGAAGGTGGTGAAACCATCGTCAAGAGTGAAGCCTTGGCCTATTGAAGAGGCAGAACCGCGTTTCCACCGCAGGTCGGCTTGGAAGACGGGCGGCAGGGGAGGCATCGGCATGTCGCCACCGAGATAGAAACCGGTGTTGGGATGCTGATAGTAACCTCGTGTGGTGCAGTCGCCCCGGTAGTGGGGGTCCTGTTGGAGGCAATAGATGCTGTAGTTGGTGGGCATCGCCGTGGTGTATCCCACAAGGCCGGTGCAACTCTCGTCGTTCTGCTTGGCCAGGATGACCTCCTCGCGCCAGTCGCCCATGATGTCGCCCATGAAGGCGGGGCGCGTTCCGGTGGCGGCGTGGGTCGCCCAGTTGCTCTCCTGCGAGAACTCTGCCAGACGGTTGCCCAGCACCTTAGACACCATCAGGTTGGTGCCCCAGCCACTGCCGCCGGGGGAATTGAGCCACTCACGCTGCAGGTCGCCGTCCCACCAGCAACCCTCGAACATCGACCCTGTGCGGGTCTGGCCGGTGCGCTCGCCCTTGCAGTCGTATACGTAGTCGTCGACATAACTCAGTATCTCGTAGCCTTTGTGAGAGGCGTCCATGTCGAGGCAGGTGCCGCGCCCCACATCGTAGACGCTCGGCAGATACCACTCCTTGATGCGCTCGGCGGTGCGGGCGTCGTAGAGCAGTTGCCCGAGCAGCGAACTCTGTTGTATGGCATAGACCTCAAGGCCGGGACGGTCGGGGTCGATGTCGGAGAGGATGAAACGGTCGCCGTGGCCGATGCCCGGACTGGCAAACCACCCCGTGTGGGGATTCACCGAGTAGCCGCCTTGTATCATCTCGTCGGTGCCGTCGCCGTCGACGTCTGCCACGCGCAGTTGGTGGAACTCTGCCGGCCATGGTGCCTTGTCGTTGCGGCTCCAGGTGTGGGAGTGATGCCAGTTTGTCGCACTGCCGCTGCTCCAGTCGTAGTCCCAGGTGAAGACGTAGTTATGGTGGGTCTTGTTGTTGTCGCGGTCAAGGCATTCCATCACCAGGGAGGGGTGGATGCCGTCAAGGTAGCAGATGGCGAAATGTCCGTCCATGGCGGAGTAGCCGTCGCTCATGTAGTTGGGACGCGAGGTGCGCGTGTAGTGGTCGCTGCCGTCGTGCACCTCATCGTATTTCAACTCGCTGGCGGCGATTTCCTCGCCCGTCAGGCCGTCGATGACGCTGATGTAGAACGGACGGTTGCGCACCGCCTGTGTGCGGTAGTCCACGATGCCGTCGCCATCGACGTCGGCTACGTCGCTGCCCATGGCATATTTGCCCCAGGTGTTGTTGGCCTTGTCCCAGAAGCGGGTGCCGTCGCTGCTGCGCACCATCACCTCGCAGCGCCCGTCGCAGTTGATGTCCCATGCCACGACCATGTCGTTCTGTCCGCCGCAGATGTTCACGTTGGGTCCCATGTCCACCGTCCACAGCAGTTCGCCCGTGAAGCGGTAGGCCTGTATCTTGTGGGTGGTGGAGGCGGTGTTCTCCGTGTTTTCTGCCTCGTCTGACACACCGCCGGCAAAAAGGCGGTCCACCACCACGGCGTCATACTCCCCGTCGCCGTCGGTGTCCATGGGCCAGCAATATTTCGTGCGGTAGTCATTGCGAGGCAGCACGGTGTTGTCGAAGTCGATGTTCAACCATACGTTGGGCCACGGCTGGGTCTTGTAGAGGAAGGGTTTGCTCATCGTGCCTTCCACGCCGTCGGGACTGATGGCGGTGACGGCATATTCGGTGTTCGTCGTGAGCGATACCGGCTTGTAGTTGGTCACCTTCAGGGGCGTGGCGTTCATCTTTGTGAATTCGGAAGTCCCGGCAGTTCGCTTGTACACGTTATAGGTCGTGCCTTCCGGTTCCTGAGCCAATTTTCGCCAGGAGATGAGGTATCCCGTGCCGCCCGAGGAGGTGACATCGCGGCCTCCGGAGCGATAGACGGCCACCACGCCGCGGTCCAACGGCTGCAGTAGCCGTTGTGCATGCATGGAGAGATGACATACTGCAAGGAATAGAATCGCCATGGCGGCACGCCGCGTAAATGGCAAGGTAAAAGGCTGATAAGGTTTCATTTTTTTAGTAGTTTGCTTATTTTTCCGCAAAATTACGAAAAACATTTTTTGCAACAAAATTTTTCGACCTGTAAGGTTGAAAAAAAGCCAATTGTGCGGTTGCCTGCAACTAGCGCCAAGAATGTTCTGCTTGTACAACTAGCGCCAAGAATGTTCATCGGGATTTGCAATCCCGATGTAAATAATATCAGGATTTGTAATCCGCTAAAATCGTCATTATCTGTACTTTTTTCGATTTGGCGTTTTTGCCAACCATATCGAGAATGTCCCCCCAAAAATGAAGGGACTTGCTTTATGCATGTCCGTATGGCATCATTGCACTTTTGGGCCTTTTGGGGTGCTCACGATACTAAATTCAACAATTTTTCCACCATTTTGGAACGTGCAACCGCACAGCACGAAAAAATGTAAAGGAATGATGATTGAGTGGGGCCAGTTGGGTGGGAGTGGGGGCTTTTCATAAAAGCATGAATTCCCTGATGGCATCAGCCAAACAGGTGTTTTCATCGGGGTATTGTGTGGATATGCGGAAATGTTGGGGTGTAAGCCCTCGGAAATTGGAGGCGTCACGGATGAGGATATGATGCTTTTGGGCAAGGTGGTCTTTCAGTTCGGCAGCGGTTTTCGATGCCATTTCCACCAGGAAGAAATTGGTTTGCGTCTCGGCGGCTGTGATGCCCGGGATTTGGTTGAGCATTTCACGCAGACGTCGGGTCTCGGCAAGGAGGGCGCGGAGGCCGCTATGGCTTTGGGGGAGGGTGGGGTCCTTAGGGTCCTTAGGGTCCTTAGGGTCTTTAGGGTCCTTAAGGTCTTTAAGGTCTTGCAACACGCAGACATCATTTTCCATCAGCCAGATGCCGGCCTCTATGGCCAAGGCGTTGACCGCCCAGGGCCTGACGTTTTCCCGAAGCCGGGTGATGATGGGTTGTGGTGCAACTACATAGCCGATGCGCAGGCCGGGAACGGCATAGGTCTTGGTCAGCGAGTGAAGTTGCACGATGTTGCGGGATGCTGCTGCCTCTTGATGGGACATCACCGGTTCCAACGTATAGTCTTCATACGATTGGTCGATGACAACGAGGCCGTACCTTCGGGCATAGTCTTCCAATTCCGCTTTGAGGTATAAGTCACCCGTCGGGTTGTTGGGGTTGCAGAGCCAAAGGATGGTGTGCACAGCCTTCTTGGAACCATCACATCCATTTACTTGTGCTAAACCGAACATCCTGCAGGCGTCCTCGTATTCCCTGAAGGTGGGTAGTGGTCCGACATTGAAATGGGTGTGATGGCTCTTGGCGGCAGTTTGGGCGATGAGGTAGATGGCGTCTGTGGCGCCGTTGGTGACAAGGACGTTGTCGGAGGAAATCCCATGCTTCCTCGCGATGACTTCTTCAAGCGAGTGTGGTTCGGGCTCGGGGTAACGTTCAATAAGGTCCAGTTTTCCTTGCAGATGGGCTTTCAACCCCGTCAGGTCGGCATGGGGGAAGATGTTTGAACTGAAGTTGCTCCTTATCCCGGGATGGTCGTATGTGTCGTCGCCGTGTCCTTGTAACATCGTTGCGTTATTATTTCTTGAGTTTGACTTTGAGTCCCACCACCACCATCCTTCCAGGACTGTAGAGGGCGTATTTGCGCTTGGTGGAGTCGATGCGGCGGTCCACCCTGTCGAAGAGGTTGTCCACACCGATGCTGGGTTCGATGAAAGCCCATCGTGTGCAATCGAAGGAATGCGTGGTATGGATGCCCCATACGCCGTAGCCAGGCGCATCCTCGTAGTCGGGGTAGTAGGTCTTCGACTGCAGCCTGCCGTTCAGGTTGACGTTCAACCCATATTTTCCCCATGTGCGGTGATAGTTGGCGGCGATGGTGGCGGCGTTGCGCACGCTGCGCTCAAGCACGCTCCACTGTTCGCCGCTCTTCGTGCGGGCATACGTGCAGGCGTAATTCACCGAAAGGTTGAAACCTTGGAAGAGGTTGGCAGAGACGTTGACTTGCAGGCCTTTCACGTCGCCCTTGTCGCTGTTCTGGTAGAGCGCGTAATGTTCCAGTTTCGTCGCCTGGTCGTCGGTCATCTCCGGGAATTCCTTTCTCAACATCGCCAGGGAGCTTTCATCGACATCCACATTGTCTTTCACCACCATGTCGTTGATGCGGTTCCAATATCCCGTCACGCTGGCAGCGATGACATGGGTGCGGTATTCCGCGTTCAGGGCGAAGTAGTTGCTTTTCTCGGGAGAGAGGTCCTTGTTGCCGAAGCTGATTTGCGCCTTGCCCCTGTTGACGGAGAAATAATGGTAATAGAGTTCGTCGAGTCCGGGTGCCCTGAATCCTGCGGAATAGGTGGCGCGGAAGCGGAAGTTGCCCGGTGCATACATCAGCGTGGCCTTTGGTGTGAATTGCTGGTCGAATGTCTCGTGGTGGGTCAGGCGCAGTCCCACGGTGGCGGTGAGGTTCTTGAGGAGCAGGGTCTCGTGCTGGGCGTATGCGGAAATGGTATACACGCTTTGGTCGATGTTGCCTGAGGTGGCCGCCAGGAAGTCTTGCCGCCAGTCGGCGCCGAAGATGGTGGTGGAGTGGGGGAGAAGGCCCAGGATGGCTTTCAGTTCCAGTTCCGTCTGTCTTTGTTTCTTCGACTGCACATAGTCGCCGATGGCGTAGGTCTTGGTCTCCACGTCATACTCCTTGCCGTAGCGGTAACGGTCTGAGACGAAGTCTGCCTGCAGGGAGTTCTTGGTGGAGAACTTGTATATGCCGCCCATGCTCCATCGCAGTCCCTTGTAGCGCATCTCATAGTCGGTGCCTCCTGTGATGTCGCTGCGGGTATCCGGGCGGTCGGTGATTTTGTAGGAATAGTCGATGCCGGCATTCAGTGCAAGATGGCGGTTGGGGGCGTAGGTGAACTTCTGCGCCAGGAGGTTGGAGCGGTAGCCGGTGAAGAGCGGGGCGATGGTCGCCTGGGTTTCCGTGTCCGACCCCTTCACATATTCCAAACCGTTGTTTTGATAACTGTCGGCGCGGTCGTGTGTGAAGGTGGTGTAGGAACCGAATCCGTTTTTGAAGACGTCGAGGGTGACAGACTCCGTCAGTTGGCCATGCCCAGAGACACGGGTGTCGGAAACGACATCGATGAAGTCTTGCGTGGGTTGGTCGGTGATGATGTTGATGACTCCGGCGATGGCGTCGCTGCCATAGAGCGACGAGGCCGCGCCGTCGAGCACCTCGATGCGTTTCACCCTGGCCATGTTGATGCGGTTGAGGTCCACGTTGTTGGAGATGTCGCCGGAGAGTTTCTGACCGTTGATGAGGATGAGGATGTATTTGTTGCCCAGCCCGTTCAGACGGAGGAACGTCCCCATGGAGTTGGGCGCCATCGATACCTGCGGCATCATCCTTTGGATGGCGGCGTCGAAGGTGGTGATGCCTTGCTCGTGGATTTCCTGGCTGCCAAGGACATGGACGGGGGTGGCTGTCGACTTCAACCGCTGGTGATGGCCGGAACCGGTGACCACTATGGGGTTGAGGTTGTAAGACCGGTTCACCGACGACGAGTCGCGCCGTGTCGTCTGGTGTATTTGGGAAAAGGCAGCACTCCCCGTGAGGAGTGCTGCCATGAGCAAACAAACGCTTCTATGAGTCATGAGAATGCTTATTCTTCAGGATTCTTTGAGTGGTAGTAGTCGAGAGGTTCGCCATTGATGGCATCCTTGGTGTGGCTCATCCAGATCTGACGGATGGCGGGCAGTTCAAGCAGGCCCTTCTCTATCATGGTGGAGTTGTCGCAGGTGTAGCCCATGTTGTGGAAATACATCTTCCAGCTGGTGTCTTCTACTTCGCCTTCTTCGTTTGCCTCATAGCCGTTGTTCCAGGCATCGTCGTCACCGGCCATGTCGTTGTGGCCATGGTCGCCGTCGATGGACATCAGCGGGTGGCAGAACACCTTGCCGTTCATGATGCCGTTGGCCTGCATGCGTTGGAGCACATGGGTCTTGAAATTCTCCATCATGTCGACAGTGCCCACGTAGTAGTTCTTGCTGAATTTCTGGAGTGCCTCCTCGAGTTGGGTGTAGCGCACATTGGCCTTGTAGGTGTCGTAGGAGTCGGGGTTGCCGTGTCCCATGAATGCCACGACACCTTCCCTGGCTTGGTTGGCATAAAGTCTGTTGAGTTGGGCGGCCACTTCGTTGACGTCCTTCTCTGCATCCTGGAGCAGGGGCACGCCGAGTTTGAGCGTCACATTGGACAGGTACTTGTCGTCGATGTCGCCATTGGCGTTGTTGGCGAAGTCCTTGATGTAGTTGATCACGCGGGTGTATTCCTCACCGGGGATGACCTGCAGCGACTGCACCACGATTTCGGAGTATTTCACACCATCCTGTGCGAAGGCGTTGAGCCAGAACGGGGGTGCGTAGAAATTGCGGGGCTTCACATTCTCGCCAGCAGCGGCGCGGTTGATGCAGATGGCGGAGGAGAAGGAAAGGAACACGTCGTAGCCGGGGAAGGCAGCCTTGTAGGCTTCCACCGTGGTGTCGAAGGCATCGTATGCCTGCTGCCATGTGGAACCGAAGGCGACGAGGAGGATGACCTTGGAGTTCTTCTTCTGCGACTTCACGGTCTGGTTGACGGCATTCTGGTAGATGACATAGTTGTTTTCTACTTTGTCATCGTCGTCGTCACTACAAGCGGTGAAACTCATTGCACCGCAGATTGCCAGCATGGCAATCATCAAAAATTTAATTTTCTTCATTGTCTCTTGTATTTAAGTTAGACTTATAGTTGTTTCTCAATTTCTTCCCCTTGTTGAAGCGGATGCTGAACGACACATAGAACGTGCGTCCGGGTGTCGTGGTGCCCAGGTGAAGGCCGTGCGGGGTGCGGTCGGCATAGTTGAAGATGTTGTCGATGCCTGCTTCCGCACGATAGGCCATCGTCTTCGAATGTCCGAAGTCGTGGGTGGTGGACAGCCGCCATGTCTGGTATCCTTTCCCGTCGCCGTCGATCTTGTAGTATCGCTTGGAGGAGAATTTCCCGTAGACGCCCAAGCCGAGGGTGTAGTCGGGAGAGAAGGCGTGGGTCCACGTGGCGAAGAGGTTGCCCTTGTGATGTGCCATTCCGTCGATGGTGACTTTCGTCATCTTGTCATGGGTCGTGTCATACTGGTTGGCTTCGGTGTCGAGCCAGCTGTACCCTATGCCATAGGCGAACTCCTTCCAAGTGTGGCGCACGTTCACATCCACGCCATAGGTCTTGGCGTCCTCGATGTTCTGATACTGACGTGTCTTCACGGGGTCGTACATCGCGATGTATTCATCCGGGGCTTGGTAGTTGGGGATGGTCACCAGGGCGATCATGTCGTCCACCTTGTTAAAATAGGTGGAGACGGTCACGCTGAGCCCCTGCCAGGTGTACTCGCCGCTGATGCCGTAGTAGTTGCTGGCCTGTGGCTTCAGGTCGGTGTTCCCCAGGTAGAGATAGGTGCCACTCATCTGTCGCACATAGCGGTAGAAGAGTTCCTTCGTGGTAGGGGTCTTGAAACCCTGGCTCCATGTGGCGCGCAACCTCCAGGGATTGCCGATGCTCCACATTGCCGACACCTTGGGCGTCAGCCTTGTGCCGAACTGCTCGTTCTGGTTGAGGCGCAAGCCGGCGGTGATGTTGATGTGGGGTATGAGGTTGAACTCGTCCTGCACGTAGAGGGCTGCGGTCCAGTCGCTCACCGTTCCGCCTTCCACACGGTTGGGGGCTTCCAACCAGTCGTAGCGGTATTCCAAGCCTGCGCTCAGTCGGTTCTCGTAGGGCAGGCTGAACACCCCTTTGAGGTGTGCCATCGTGCGTTGCTGGTCGCTCTGCAACTCTTCCTGGCTGGGGAGATAGGGGAAATAGGGGTAGTAGATGGTGCCCTTGCTCTTCTCGTAGTCCTCCACCAGCGTCGTAGCCGTGAAATGATAGTAGTAGGCGTGGCGGTTCCAGTCGATGTCGAGCGTGATGTTGTCGGTCTTGTTCAGTTTCCACTTGCCGCCTGCCGATAGCGAGGCGTTGCGGTATTTCATATCGTAGGTCTTCACGTCATAGTGGGCGTATTTGCCGCTGGGGCGGTAGATGCGCTTCCAATAGATGCTCCCGTCGGCATAGAGCTCCAGGTTCTTCACGGGGGTGTAGGTCAGATGCTCCGACACCTGCCAGTTGGTGTGGCGGTTGACGGTCTTGTTGCGGGAGTCGGTGATGGGTGGCTCAGAACCTTCCGTATGCTCTACGGCGGTGTTCTGCCAACCGTCGGAATGCTGGAGTTGGAAGTTGGTGTAGGAACTGACTTTCCCGAAGTTCAAGGCGAGGCCGTTGTGCTGCCTGAGGTCGCCGTAACTGCCCACGCGGCTGGTGTTCTCCACCAACACGCCGTCCTGGTCGTGCCGCTTGGTGATGATGTTCACCACGCCGGCTATGGCATCGGAACCATAGAGTGCGCTCGAGGCACCTTTCACCACCTCTATCTTCTCTATGTTCTGAGGGTCGATGAGCGAGAGGTCGTTCTGCCCGCCCACGTCGCCGTGGATGCGTTTGCCGTCGATGAGGATGAGGATGTAGCTGTTGCCGAGGCCGTTCATCTGCATCTGCGAACCCATGTCGTCTTCGTTGAACGAGAACGAGGGCATCAAGCCCGATAGGATGTCCTCGAGGCTCTTTCCGGCGTAGTTGCGAAGCATCTTGCTGGTGATGACCTCGGTCTGCACGGGGGCGTTCTTCAACAGGTGTTCGGTACCGGTGCCGGTGACCACGACCTCTTGCAGGCTGTCAGTGCGCCAGATGTCGGTCTGCGCCTCAACAGCCACGAAGAAACATGATGCCAGCAATGTTGCTGTCAGTTTTCGTGTCATAACAAATGTTGTTTTACGCCTCGCATCTTCCTGTACGGGCGTCGTTTCGTTTTCAGGCAGGTCTTCTGACTTTCCCCGGTCTGCTTTACCTTCCCGGCCTCATGGCCAGTGGCGTCATACAAGCAAACCTCCATAATGGGGATTACAGCAGCAGGAACTGTTCCGGACTCTCACCGGATTCCCTTGCATCAAGGCGGCATTGGCCGCCTGATTGCCTTTCGGGTGCAAAGGTATATCAAAATAAGCGCACCTCAAAATGATTTGTCAATTATTTAACTACAGCCACCCATATATTTAGGTGTCACGTCATTTTTCGAAAAGCAAGGTCGAAAAAACGTAAGGGAGCAAAAAGAAGAATGGCTTGTGCCCCAAATGTGTGAACGCGTTTGGTCAAGCCGATGACTGAACAACAAAAAACACAGCCTCCATATGCCATGCCTGGAGGCTGTGTCTTGTCATTCAAGATGGTGTCTTGCCTGTGGTGCTCTTTTCAGAAGTGTGTGGCTTTACCGCTTCTACACCCATGCTTTTCAGCATGCCAAGCGGTAGCACCTTCAGTCATCAAATTGTTTATGATTAATTATTCGAGTCGTCTTCGATGCCAAGGATGAGGCTCACCAATGACGTCACGTCGGTCACGGTGATGCTACCGTCACCATTGATGTCGGCATTGGCGAAGACGAAGAAGTCATTGTTTTTGCCCAAGATGTAATCCACCAGGGTCGTCACGTCGATCACGGAGATGGAACCATCACCGTTCACATCTCCAATCAGCGACAAGTCGACGTTCTTCTCAGGCAGTACCTCTATGCCTTTGGCTCCGAAGTCGTCGAAGCAGAAGTAGGCGGGTGTGTTCATGCCATAGGCTCCATTGTCTGTGCTGGAAAGCGCGAAGCCAATCTTCGCCACTGTTCCCAGGCCGCTGAGGTCAACGTAACGCCAGTCGTTGATGATGTATGCCTTGGCTGGGTCGCGCAGGTCGGCCAGGTAGTACTCCTTCGTTCCTGTCACCTCGTCGTTGGCGTCATAGCCGGTGATGGTCAGTTTGAACCAGTCGCCCTTTTCGAACTTCTTGGCGAAATCGTCGCCGCCCGTCATGGAGTTGTAAGCATAACTGCTGTTGGTGATATAGAAGCCGGGGACGACTGCGGGTTCAGAAAGCAGAGTGGCATAGCAGGGACCGTTGAACTCAGCAGCGAATGCCACGCCATAAGTCTCAGAGCCGTCATGGCCGCCGCCCACCACGTTGTTCCACTGGTCATCCAAAGTCTTATACTCCGTCTTTGTGCGGTTGGCATAGCCGAACCAATACCAGTAGTCCCAGTCGCTCATACAACCGCTGGCAAAGGCAAAGTCGCCGCTGGTGAAGAATTCGCGTTCATCATCATCCTCCGTGCTTACGCTCATGTGGCCATCCACAGGTTCGGTGATGTCGGTCACGTCCTCGAAGGTGGCAATTTCCGGACTGAGAATTACGTTCTTCTCGGGCAACACCTCTGTGCCCTCGGCACCGAAATCGTCGAAGCAGAAGTAGGCGGGCGTGTTCATGCCATAGGCACCATTGTCAGTGCTGGAAAGTGCGAAGCCAATCTTCGCCACTGTCCCCAGGCCGCTGAGGTCAACGTAACGCCAGTCGTTGATGATGTATGCCTTGGCAGGGTCGCGCAGGTCGGCCAGGTAGTATTCCTTCGTGCCTGTCACCGCGTCGTTGGCATCATAGCCGGTGATGGTCAGTTTGAACCAGTCGCCCTTTTCGAACTTCTTGGCAGACATGTCGCCGCAAGTCATGGAGTTGTAGGCATAACTGCTGTTGGTGATATAGAAGCCGGGAATGACTGCAGGTTCAGAAAGCAGGGTGGCATAGCAGGGACCGTTGAACTCTGCAGCGAATGCCACGCCATAAGTCTCAGAGCCGTCATGGCCGCCGCCCACCACGTTGTTCCACTGGTCATCCAAAGTCTTATACTCCGTCTTTGTGCGGTTGGCATAGCCAAACCAATACCAATAGTCCCAGTCGCTCATGCATCCGCTGGCAAAGGCAAAGTCGCCGCTGGTGAAGAATTCGCGTTCATCATCGTCCTCAGTGCCTACGCTCATGTGGCCATCCACAGGTTCGGTGATGTCGGTCACGTCCTCGAAGGTGGCAATAGCAGGGCCGACAGCAGGAACGTCAACAGTCAGTTCGATAGTTGGGACACGTCCAAAGACGGCATTCTGAGCGATGGCGGTGAAATTGGGAGCGCGGCCTGTCAGTTTGGAAGTGGCACGATGGTTGCCCACGGGGTCGCCATAGCCACCGATGCACATCACACCGTCGGTGAGTTCAATCTTGCTGGTTGCCCAGTCTTCGGGAACGGTGAAAGAGACAGCCTGTGCCGTGGCGGATGATGCCATGGTATATTGGTTGCCCTTGCCGTTTTGGACGGTGACACCCTCGGGAGCCTGCTTGTAGGCAAGATAAGCATTGAAGTTGTGGATGCCAGCCAACTTGCCAGCGGGATGATAGAGACCAGAATACTGCACGGTGACATCATCGCCAGGCTTCACGTTCTCCACGACTTCACCGCCAACCTTGATGTCACGATGACAAGGCTTGGCTGTCAACACCTGATAAACACTCTGTCCTGAAGCGTTTGTCAAGCACACAATATTGCGCCCCATCGTGAGACGAACGGTGTAACTGCCGTCAGCATTGGCAGAGACACCCTCGGTGGAGAATCCGGTGTAGGAAGCAGCATTGGTGCCAATGACGGGACGTGCCAGCGTCACAGATGCAACACCCTGAGGGGTGAAAGTGTAGTCGAAGCCTTCCTCTGTATCAAGGTAATAGAGCACGTCGAATTCAGCATCGACATTCTCCATGGAGAGCTTCGTGTCAATGCCATTGACTTGCGTCAAATAGTCCTGATTGATTGTCATGTTGGGGGTGATGCCTGAAGCGTTCCCGCCCACGGTGACAACAAAGACACCGGTGTTCTCGGGCCAGATGGCACCCCAGTCGTTGCCGCCCGCAAAACTGCTGCTGGTAGCGCTGTTGTTATAATAATCAAGGTGTATGGCATCATAAGTGACGAGCACGATGGCCGTACCCGTACCCACTGCTGTCAGCAACTCGTCCTCTATCTTGACCACGGAATTGTCTTCCTGGCCATTCAGATTGACAACCGTGAAATGGTAGTCGGGCTCGATGAAGTAGTTGGCGGAAATGGCATTGGTAAGTTCCCAGTTGCGCAGGGGCAGGATGCCATAGGTGTCGCCCACGTTTGCCAGTTGCAGGTGTCCTGCGGGATTGATGTTCAGGAAGATGTCTCCCACGTTATAACCACCGTTCGAAGTCACATCGTGATCGACGTACTTCGGGTCTTTGGCAGACATGTCGGCATCTGTAAAGACGAGTTGAGGACACTTGGTCTCATCGCTGCTCATAGTGAAAATACCAGCCTGTGTCAGTTTGCCCTCCTTGCTGACGCGGTAGTTGTACTGCTGCTTGTCTGCCAGACGGAAATGATAGACCGTGCCGCCTGTAACGCTTTCAGGAGCCACCTCCTTGAATTTCACATAGTGGGCAGTCTTGGTGCCAACGAACAAGTTGGCGCCAGCTGGAACGGTGATGGAGTAAGGATAACCCATGGGTGCCTCTGCCTGGATGGTGTTATTGAAGGTCACTGTGCCAAAATAGAATGCCGGCAGGTATCCTTCAGACAAACGGGTTGCGGAAGGGATGAGGTCGAGGTAGTAAGTGTTGCCTGTGAAAACCAGGAACATCTTGTTGCCGCTGGTATAATCCCCCATCGTGGTGTTCACGACATCGCCCTCCTTCGTCGTAACCTTCAGATTGTAGGTGTAGTCGGTGCCAAAGACCCAATCAGTGTTTCTCATACGCACCTCTGGTGAGAAGATGGTGAAAGTGGTGTGTTCGGCATCGATGTCGAGTTGGATGGTGCCGCTCACCGTCTCGCCATCTGCTGCGGTGGCAGTAAGCAGATAAGAACCGTCTGCAGCATCGAAGGTGTACTTGTTGCCGTCAGGCTCTCCTACGTCAACATTTTCATTGGTGTTCATATTGACCAACGACTTGATGAGTTTGCTTTTGGCGTTCATTGTCACTTCCACCTGGGATGCTAGGGCATGGCTTGAAGTGAGCAATGTCAACGTCATGATGCATAGTAAGAACTTTTTCATAATGAAGTTGATTAAAAAGTTAAACAATTATTGTCTTATCAATATTTTCTTTCCGTTTTTGATATAGACTCCTCGAGACAATCCGCCATTCGACAACATGCCATCTGGGACTTGTCTGCCGCCAAGGTCATAAACAGGAAGCTCAAGGTTCAAGGTGGAATGACTAACGCTTTCGACATTGTCAAAAATGCCATCCGGTGGCAAAGCGAGAAAATGCCCCGGGTTGATATAGACTTTGTGCTTGCCCAACAGTTGCCCTTCTGGCGACCACTGGTATAGGTAGCCAGCGCCTTCGAACGAGCCGGCATCGGTCCCATAGATATATCCCGTGTAGGGGTTCACATAGATGCCATAGGGCTGCTCCATCTTTTCAAAGTCGGAGTTCAAAGTGCCGGGTAATGTCTGGGATATTCCGCCCTGCCCTTTGGTCTCCATCACCGTCGACGGCTCGATGACAAGGTGGGAGAACTCGTATTCGCCAGAGATGTAGGAGAAGGTGGAGCCGACAGCAAGGAATTTACCGTCGAGGGCAGTGGTGTTATAGATGGCGGGGGAGTCAAACACTACGAAGCAATCCTCGCCATCGAGAGCCTTTTGACAATCGAAGATCAGGCCGCAGGCAGGTACTGCATAGTAGTCGCCGGGCGAGTTGATGCAAAGATAGCGTCCGCTCTGCGACATATCGCCGTAAAGATTGGGAATGCCAGTGTCAATGTTTTTCTCCAGCTCCATCGTCGCTGCATTGACGATGCTCACCGTTGTCTCGAAATCGTGGTCGCTTTCCTGCTCCGCATATCCGCCGGTATTCGCCACGAAGAGGCGTCCGTCGTAGAGGGCGATGCCTTCGGGCTCGTAGCCCACCTCGCAGGCAGCCACGGTTTGGTAGTTGCTGATGTCAATCTTTGCCACGAAGCCTTTGTCGAAGTACTTGAAACCGCTGGTGGTCAGGCACTCATGCCCGTAACTTGTGACATAGACATACTTTCCGTCGGTGCACATCCTGCGGTTGTTGGGTATCTCCTCCGTGGCCGCCACAGCCTTGCCTTCGGGAGTGATGAACTGCACGATGTTCGACCAGTTGATGGTGATGGCGATGAGGTTGTCGTTGATTTGGATGATGTCGTTGGGCGTGTCGCCCAGTTTGTATCCATTTTGGTCGCGAAACCACTGGTTGCTCACCACCTTGCCGTCCTCGAAGTAGGTCAAGCGTCCGTTGTCTGCTTGCCACATCCCTTCGTTCAGCAGGATGATTTTCTCCTGGGCCTGAATGCATGCAAATATGGAGCAAAAAAAGAGTAACACAATCCTTCTCATAATCTTCAGTCTTCAATTTTCAATTTTAAATTTTCAATCTTCAATTATCAATCTTCTAAATTCCAATTGACAATGTCAGTTTATAGTTTCGGCCGGGCATCGGGTAGCGCGGCAGATGCTCGTATTGGGTGTCGAGCACGTCGCACACCTCCAGGCAGAGACCCAGCGAGGTTTTGTTGATGACATGGGTATAGGAGAGTTTCATGTCAACGTTATGATAAGGCTCCAGGATGTCCTCCGGGTCAGCCTTGCTCCACATGCGCTCGCCCACATATAGGTATGAGGTGGTGAACTGCAGCGTGCGCCATCCACAGATAGCTGTGATGCCTGTCGAAAAGGTCGGGGAGTAGCAGATGGGCTTGTTGTACATGTCCTCGTCCTCGGGGTCGGTCCTGTCGACATCGCGCTGCCAGGTGATGGAGTTGATAAGAGAGAAGTTCCACTGTCCTGTGCGATAGTGCCCGTTGATTGTGGCGTTCAGCCCTCGGCAGAAGGTGTAGCCGTAGTTCATCATCGACCAGGTGTAAGTACCCTTCAGGGGCAGGCACACGATGCGGTTCTCTATCCTGTTCTGGTAGATGTCTGCCTGCAAGGAGGCATTCCAATGATTTGAGTCGAAGTGGTATTCCACTCCCAGGTTCAGCTGCTTGGTGTATTCGGGCTTCAGGTTTCTGTTGCCCACCTGGGTATAGTATAGGTCGTTGAGCGTGGGAGCACGGAAAATGCTCTTATACCAGGCACGAAGTGTCAGCCCTCCCAGTGTATAGGCGGTGGAAACTGCCGGTGTCCAACGGTCCAGCGGATCGGCTGCTCCCGTATGCGCAAAGGTGAAGTCGTGATAATGCTGATGCAACAACGAGGCTGCCATCTGCAGACCGTTCCAGTTGGCTTGTACCGCCAACACCTGTTTCTGGTCAAGGCGGAAGACATCATCAAACTTCTTCAAGTCAGCCTTCAACTT
The DNA here is from genome assembly GCA_017524385.1 of Prevotella sp. GTDB lineage: Bacteria > Bacteroidota > Bacteroidia > Bacteroidales > Bacteroidaceae > Prevotella. The sequence continues at coordinate 3,512 of JAFWSS010000167.1, read as the reverse complement.
GCTGTAGCGAACATCGTAACTCGCAGAGAACGACAACCACTGCCATGGGGTGAAAGCATAGCAAATAGCCCCGTATCCATCCTGTTGACGGTAATGATTGTCAACACGTGCTGTGTTTTGGTTTTCGGGATAGTCGGTGCAGTAGCGCAGATACTCGTTGGTGTATTTGGCATTCAATTTCACGTGGTGGTGTTCCAGGAACTGTTTTTGATACGAAGCCTGAATGAAGAAGTCGCGGTCCCATTCGCGGCCAACGTTGACATACTTGTCGCTCAACCGTCTCACGATGCCGCCCGGGCAACCACGCTCGCTGTCATAATAATAGATGTGTGACGAGAATCCTTCCTTGAACAATGCTCCCTCGATGCGGCAGTAGCGGATGTCGCTGTTGGCGCGGCGCCCTACGGTGTCTTCAAACTCTGAGTGATAGCGTAAGGGGTAGTCGCCGCGTGAATCCGTCCACTCACCATCAACGAATCCGCTCCATCCCTTTTTGTCGAACTGGGCATTGACTTTGGCCATCCATGTGGAAAACGATGCATTGCGTAATTGCACACTCAATGAGTCGTTTGTGGGGCGGCGGGTGCGCAGATAGACCGTGGCTCCTGATGCATACTCACTGGCCGACTGGCAGTTGTCTAATTTGTTGGCGTTATATAGCGAGACGCTCTCCATCGACGACAACGAGAACTTCCCGAGGTCGACTGTTCCGTTTTGGGCATTGGTGATGCGTATGCCATCGACGTAGATGCCCACATGCTGCGCTCCGAGCGAGCGGACGTTGATGGTCTTCAAACCTCCTAGTCCACCGTAATCCTTGATTTGAACGCCTGCAAAATACTTCAGTGCATCAGCCACCGACGTGGTGCTCAAAGCCTGAAGGTCGTTGCCCTGCAGCATCTGCGATGTGGCAATGGTGCGTGGGGGGTGTTTCGAAGTGACGGTCACTTCTTGCAAATGATGAATGCTGTCGAGACTGCTCGGCATCTGCCTTGTCCCGACATTCTGTGCCATCGTGTGCCATACGGACATGCACAACAGCATCGTCACACACAATTCACGGTGTATATGCTTCCAAACTTGCATTTCGAATCATCAGCCCATCCCCAGGGTGCTTAATGTTGACTCTTGCAAGAGGCAGGTCTTCTGACTTTGTCGCCCGGTCGCAAACGCCTTCCCAAAAATCTTAGTGGCATGTTGTTTGCCGGAAAAACACGACTTACAGCTGCGGGACAGTCCGGGATTTACACCCGATTCCCTTTTAATCTCTTTGAACTTGAAAGCCTGCCTTGCGGGTGGCCTTACGAGGGAGAGAACCAATTGCGGGTGTAAAGGTACACATTTTTTTAACATATAGCAAATTATTTCGGATTAAATCTCCACCATGGCTTCAGATTTTGTCTGTTTTAATAGTGATACTTGCAAAAAAAGGCTATCTGTACCTGCAAATAGGATATATGAGTCTACTTTAAAAAGTGGAAAGTGACCAAAAGGGCGGTGCGCATCTCCCCTCCCATTACCTATTTATCCTGATAGCAAGACACGACCCGGTGGATTTCTGTCCCCGGGTCGTGTCTTTGGGTGTCAAATGATTCCAACAAGTATATGAATATCAGTGTTTCTTGTTCACTCGTTTGGTGATGCCGATGGCTCCGGTCGGGCAGACGAGGCGGCAGAGATGGCAGCCGACGCACTTTGTGCCGACGATGCGGGGCTGGCGGGTTTCTTTGTCGAAGGTGATGGCTTGGTGTCCGCCGTCCAGACAGGAGACATGGCATCGGCCACAGCCTACGCAACGGTCTCGGTCGATTTTCGGATAGGTCATCGTCTCGCGGTCAAGGTCGGAGGGGAGGACGAAGTTGGGCAACTGCTCTCCCACAAGGTCTTCCAGATGCTCTACACCGCGCCTTGCCATGTATGTCTGCAAGCCCAATACGAGGTCATCGATGATGCGGTAGCCGTATTCCATGACAGCGGTGCATATTTGTACGTTGCGGCAGCCGAGTTGGATGAATTCCAAGGCATCGCGCCAAGTCTCTATGCCACCGATGCCGCTGAATTGTACATTCTTGCTCTTGAAAGGTTGTCCGTCACTATTGGAGGAAGATTGGGCAAGCTTTTCTCTGCTCTCCCTGTCCTGACCAGTAAGGATGGGGTTCTTCGCCATTTCGAGAATGTAGCGCAGGGCGATGGGCTTCACGGCACGTCCGCTGTAGCCGGAGAGTGTCTGCTTGCCGCTGACCTCGGCGTTGGGCGACATGGTGACGCTCTTGATGGTGTTGATGGCTGAGATGGCATCGGCGCCGGCGAAGTAGGCTCCCATGGCGGGTTGGTTGATCTGTGTGATGTTGGGGGTCATCTTCGGGATGACGGGGATTTGCACGCTCCGCTTCACGTAGGCGGTGTAGAATGTCACGAGTTCGGGGTCTTGTCCCACGTCGCTGCCCATGCCTGCCAGACGCATCTGAGGACAAGAGAAGTTCAGTTCCACGGCATCGCAGCCGGCATCCTCGGCCATCTTGGCCAACTCTATCCACTCTTCCTCATACTGTCCCATGATGGAGGCCACGACAATCTTCGTGGGGTAGTTTTGCTTCAGTCGTCGCAGGATGTCGAAATCCACCTCGTGGGGATTCTCGCTCAACTGCTCCATGTTGCGGAAGCCGGCAAATGATGTGCCGCTCTTCACTGCGTCGAAACGGGGCGACACCTCGCGGATGTCTTGCTTGCAGATGGTCTTGTAGAAGACGCCTGCCCAACCTTGTTCAAAGGCTCGCGCCACCATCTCGTAGTTGGTGCAGATGGCGGAGGAGGCGAGGAAGAAAGGATTCTCGCAATGGATGCCGCAAAAATCGATGGACAGGCTGGGGGGCTCCGTGTTATCTTTCTGTTCAGCGGCCGCTGCTTGCTCCTTGTTGCTCTCTACCTTGACGGCAGATAGCAGTTCCTTGATTCTGACGGGGTGGTCGTAATGGATGCAGGCTTGTTCGGCTCGCTCAAGGTCTGCGTCGCTGCAATCCTCAATCCACCGCCAGGCATTCAAGGCATTGTCAAATCGGATGGCACGGATGGCACGGGCCGGGTCGCCTGTCTTGCACGCTTTGGTGCAAGGGGCGTCCTCGCACAAAAGGCAGCGTGCCGCCTCTTCACGGATATGTAACGTTCTTTTCATAAGGGTGTCGTAGTTTTATAGTATATATTTTTAACCAATTGATGGCATTCACGATGGTTGTGAATGACATATAAACAAAGATTTTACAAAAATAGTCTTTTTTTTGTGCGAAACAAAATAGTTAAAGGAAAAAATGATGAAAATCAGTTTTTTTTACCTATGAATGCTTTTATGGGAACAGATGTTCCAAATAATCGGCTTTTCGCTCACTTAGTCGTACTTTTGAGCTTCGCCGAAAGTACTCCGTTCGGAAAAGCTCAAATAAATTTGGCTTTTCGCTCACTTAGTCGTACTTTTGAGCTTCGCCGAAAGTACTCCGTTCGGAAAAGCTCAAATAAAT
>JAFWSS010000166.1 GCA_017524385.1 Prevotella sp. | reverse complement strand
CCCCGCCGACTGGTGCTCACCGTCGGCTTCCTTTAGTTTGGCAACACCGTTTAATAGAAACAGCATCTGGCCGTCGCCGATGGCGGGCAGACCTGGTTCGAAACGACCGGCACCACCAAGACGGTGCTCTTCCTCCACTTTTTGGCGTGAGGGTTTCCACTCGATGCCGAAGGGAGGATTGGAGATGATGTAGTCGAACTTATAGCCCGCGAACTTGTCGTCGCCCAGTGTGTCGCCCTGCCGCATGTTGTCGGCGTTGCCGCCACGAATAAGCGTGTCGGCCTTGGCAATGGCGAAGGTCTGGTTGTTCAGTTCCTGACCATAACTCGTGATTTCGGCATCGGGGTCTATCTGCTTGAAACGGTCGTGCAGGCATGACAGCATCTGACTCGTACCCATCGTCATGTCATAGTCGGTGGCGATGATACCTTCCTCTTCCAGCCGCTCCTCGTCGTCGCCTATCAACAACTCCGCCATCAGGTTGATGATGTCGCGGGCGGTGAAGTGCGCTCCTGCCTGTTCGTCGTAACTCTCAGAGAACTTCCTCACCAGTTCCTCGAAGATGTAGCCCATGTCTACACTCGAGATTTTGTCGGCTCCGAGGTAGGCTTTCGTGGTGCAGAACTCCTTAATGACGAGGTAGAGGAGTCCGTTGTCGTTCATCTTGTCTATCTCCTTCTGGAACTCCATGCGGTGGATGATGTCGATGACGTTCTCGGAGAAATGGTTGAGGTACGACTCGAAATTGTCCTTGATGTTGTCGGCATCCGCCAGCAGCGTCTCGAAGGTGAAGCGACTCAGGTTATAGAATTTCTGCCCGGCGGCCCTTTCGAGGAAGCCGCGTTTCATCTCGATCTTCTTCTCCTCCAACTCGCGGTTGGTCTCCAGCACCTTCTCGCGTGTCGGTGCCAGCGTGTCCTCAAACCGCTTGATGACGCACATCGGCAGGATGACATTGCCGTACTCATGGGGTTTATAGACTCCCACCAACTTGTCGGCTATCGCCCAAATCAAATTGGCTTTCTCCTGCACGTTGATGGCTGTCTGCTGTTGTCTTTCGTCTATGCTCATGGTTATCGGTATTTGCTATTTTGGCATTTTAATGTACACCACATCTTCCCGTGTGGAATTGATGAGTTCCTTCACGTCCACTTCCAAACAGTCGGCTATCCTAACAAGTGTCTCCAAACTGGGCTGGGCGATGTTCGTGCACCATTTGGATATGGTGGCTGGATCCTTGCCCAATGTCTCGGCCAACCATTTGTTGGTCCGCTTCTTCTCGGCCAATACCACTTTGATTCGATTGATGTCTTTGCTCATAACAGTAGTAGATTGTAGATTCTTTTGCAAAATTAATCATAAAAAATGAGAATCAAGCCTCATGATAGGAATAAATGCCGCTATTTTCGGAATAATTATGGTGTTTTAGGCAATATCTGATGATTTTTGTTGGAATTATGACTTTTTGTCACTATGCCTAACAAATAGTTGTTGATTTTAAGAAATACCTTTCGTTTTGCCATAAAATTTGATATAATACTTTCATTTTATCATAAATTTAATAAATTCTCAAACATTCTGACAAGATTTCCTTGTATATTCTGTCAAAATGATGTATCTTTGCACTATGGCAGCGAATTGAGACTGTGGGTATAGCAGACAAGGGTGCAAAAAGATAATATTTCAAGCACATAAGCACATTATATATTATGAACATCAGAATAAACGAACTTGTTGACAGCCGCGACACTGTCAATAAATGGATGGAACGATTCGGAGTGAGATTCGGGGTATACAAGAATGGGGTTTTCAATGAGCAACTGTTCCCTTTTGACTCCATCCCACGGATTATCTCAAGCAGTGACTGGGCCTACTTGGAGAAAGGACTCAGGCAACGTGTGACGGCGCTGAACATGTTCCTGTGGGACATCTACCACGACAAACGCATCATCAAGGACGGTGTCGTGCCCGAAGAGTTCGTCTATTCCTCGAAGGGCTATATGCCGGAGTGTGAGGGCATCAGTCCGACAGGTGAGGTCTATGCCCACATCGCAGGTATTGACCTCGTGGAAGGAAAGGACGGGAAATGGTATGTGCTGGAGGACAACCTGCGCATACCCTCCGGTGCCAGTTATCCGATGATAGCGCGTGAGATCACCCGCAAGGTGTCGCCACAGACCTTCACCCAGAACGCCGTGGCCGAGAACCGCAACTATGCGAAACTGCTCTCCACGATGATGGAGGAGATGAACAACGGCAGGGGCATCTCAGTCATCCTGACACCGGGCCGCTACAACTCCGCCTACTTCGAGCACAGTTATTTCGCAGAGAAGACAGGTGCCATGCTGGCTTATCCCGGCGACCTCTTCGTCGAGGACAACAAGGTGTACTATGCGGGCATTTACAAGGAAAAGATACGTGTGGGTTGCGTCTACCGCCGTGTGAGTGATGAATACATGGACCCGATGCTTTTCGAAGCCTCATCGCTGATGGGCATCCCCAATGTGATGCAGGCTTACAAGGCGGGCAATGTGGCGCTTATCAATGCCATAGGAAATGGCGTGGCGGATGACAAGGGCATTTATTACTTCGTGCCGAAGATGGTGGAATACTATCTCGGCGAACAGTCCATCCTGCAAAACGCCCCCACCTATCTGCCCTATTTCAAGGAAGACTACGACCATGTGCTGGCGAACATCCAAAACCTGGTCATCAAGGATGTCAGCGAGGCCGGCGGTTATGGCGTGGTGTTCGGCAAAGACCTGTCGAAAGAAAAGTTGGAAGAACTGAAAGCCCTCATCATCGAGCAACCGCGACGCTGGATAGCACAGGAGGTCATCGACTTCAAGGATTTGGAAATTTTGGAGGACGACACGCTGGTGGAACGCAAGGCCGACCTCAGGGCCTTCGTGGTCACGGGAAAAGAGACCAAGGTGTGGCCGAGCGGACTGACACGATTCTCACGGAATCCGGACTCATTCGTGGTCAACTCCTCGCAGGGAGGAGGATTCAAGGACACCTGGGTCATGGAGGAATGACGGAAAAGACAAAGATTTTTTTACGAAAGGAAATGAAATATGGCTAAGAACACTATCATATCAGCCACGAAGGCCAACAGCCTCTATTGGTTGGGGAGATACGAGGAGCGGGTATATATCACCCTGCACCTTTTGAGAAAGTGCCATGACAAGATGATCGACGGGGAACTGGAGGATTACTGGCCCATCTGGCAGAAGCTGGACACGGCAGGAGTCTATAAGACCAACGAGGAGTTCACACTCGGCATCATGTATGACGACACCAATCCCTCCACGGTGATTGCAGCCCAGACGAAGGCCATGGACAACGCCATCCTCCTCAGAGAGGACATCATGTCGGAGACACTCAGTTATCTGGAAATGAGTCTGGCGCTGATCAGGGAATGCCGCGAAAAGCAGGAGAAGAACGTCATCTGCCTACAGCCGGTCATCGATTGGTCGCTGGCTTTCTGGGGGTCGGCAGAGCAGCGGGTGCAAAACCACAAGGCACTCTACATCATGATGATAGGCCGCAACGTTGAAAACCTGGACATGCTGTTGCGTTTCGACTACGGCTTCGAACGGGTGGCGTTGGCGTACGACTCTGTGAAACACTGGGTTCACCAGTTGCCCGACCTCGCCGACGAAAACATCGAGGAACAACTCGACAGTCTCATCGTCCAGGAGCGTTTCAATCTCAATGACGTGGAGTACAAATACAAATTGCTGAAGTTTATCAATCAACTGGTGAGGGTGTGAAACGATATTTGTACAACTACCAGACCGTCGTCGAGTTCTCCGAGCCAGTGCCCATCCATGCCGTCATGCTGCGCTGCCAGCCTGTCAGCAATGCCTGCCAAACGGTGGAGCAGGAGCATCTGGTGGTGTCGCCCGACTACTGGCTGCAGACCGGGCACGACGCGTTCTACAACCGCATCCTCTTCGGCGGAGCCACTGAGCCCCACAAGACTTTCGCCTATGTGAGCACGGGTATTGTGGCGACGGACACCTATAAGGTCAAGTACCGTGGCGAGAACCTGTTCCTGTTCAAGCAACCAACTACGCTGACCACTGTCAGGGAACCGTTGCTGCCGACACCTGAAAACGTTATGGATGCCGCCCGCGCCATCTGCGAGTGGCTAAGCGAGAACATCGCCTATCAGTCGCAATGCACCGATGTCGAGACCACAGCAGCCGAGGTGCTGGAGCGGAAGAAAGGTGTTTGCCAGGATTTCGCACACCTCATGATTGCCCTCTGTCGGCAACGGGGCATACCCGCGCGCTACGTCAACGGATTCCTTGTGGGCGAGGGCGAGACCCATGCCTGGGTGGAGGTCTTCGACGGCTACGGCTGGGTGGGCTTCGACCCCACGCACAACCGGCGCATCAGCGACGGCTATGTCAAACTGGCGCATGGACGGGATGTTCACGACTGTCCCGTCAGCCGCGGACTCTACACCGGACAGGCCACCCAGAAAACAACAATCCACGTTACACTGCAAGAGATATGATCAAGACAATAGTTTCCACGGAACTCCCCATCGACGAGCAGTTCCGCATCCGAAAGAATGTCATCCAGCATGGAAAGAAAGACGGCCTGCGCTTCTGTGTGGTGACAGGCACCCATGGCGACGAGTTGGAGGGGCAAATGGTTTGTTATGAACTGGCCCGTATCGCTACGGAAAACATCAGCGAACTCAATGGCACCCTCGAAATCTATCCCGCCCTTAATCCGCTGGGTATCGACACCATCCAACGCGGCATTCCCAACTTCGACCTTGACATGAACCGCATCTTCCCCGGCGACCCGCAGGGCACGATGGCGGAACAGACGGCCCATGCCATCATCGAGGACATCAGAGGGGCAGACATGGTCATCGACATCCACTCCAGCAACCTCTATCTACGGGAGACGCCACAGGTGCGCATCAACGTACAGGACTCCGAATGGCTGGTGCCTTTCGCCGAGCGGTTGGGCATGGACTTCGTTTGGGTCCACGATGCGGCCACCGTGCTGGAGGCCACGCTCGCCCACTCGCTCAACTCCACGGGCACCCCCTGCCTGGTGGTGGAGATGGGGGTCGGCCAGCGCATCAACCACAAGATGTGCAGGCGGCTCGTGGAAGGCATCCTGCATCTGATGCAGACCATGGGCATGTGGAAGGGGTGCCCCGACAGCGAACTGCCCAAGCCGCTCATTTGCAAAGGCGACCGCGTGACCTTCCTCAACGCCGAGACCTCCGGCGTATTCCTGACCGAACTGAAATGCGGTATCTACGTCAGTAGAGGGCAGACCATTGGACAGATAGTCGACCCGCTCCGCGGCCGAGTGCTCAGCACGGTCAGTTCGCCCGTCGACGGTTATTTGTTCACCATCCGTGCCTACCCGATAGTATATGAGGGATCGCTGATGGCACGGATTTTCAACGCTGAAGAGAAATGAGAATAGAAACGATATTTGAGATGACCTCGCCCTACCGTGACAACTTCCGCATCAAGGGCTACAGATTCGGGGAGGGAGAAAAGACACTGGCCATCGTCGGTGCCATGCGAGGCGACGAGGTGCAGCAACAGTACATCTGCTCGCAGTTGGTGAGCCGTCTGACGTTGATTGAACAGCGAGGAGGCATCGCAAAGGGGAAAAGCATCCTTGTCATTCCCTCGTGCAACCCGTTCTCGATGAACGTCAGCCGGCGTTTCTGGGCGATGGACAACACCGACATCAACCGCATGTTCCCGGGGTACGACCAGGGAGAGACCACGCAGCGCATCGCCGCGGCAGTGTTTTCGGCACTCAACGGCTTCGAGTACGGCATACAGATGGCCAGTTATTATGTGTCGGGAGACTTCATCCCCCATGTGAGGATGCTGAAGACAGGCTATGAGGACTTGGATACGGCCCGTCTCTTCGGCATGAAATACGTCACAACCTGCCAGCCACGCCCCTTTGACACCACGCTGCTCAACTACAACTGGCAGTTGTGGAACACCAAGGCGTTCTCCGTCTATGCAGGACAGACTAACCGGATTGACCTGAACACCAGCGGCGAGACCATCGATGCCATGTTCCGCATGATGAAGCGGACGAGTGTCATCAATTGCGGAGCCCTCGGCGCAGCCTACGAGTCCATCTTCATCGACGAGGCGGAACTCCAGCACATCAAAGCCCGTCACGCGGGTATCTTCTATCGCCTGGTTGACGCGGGGAGCCGTGTCGCTCCAGGCGTGTCGCTCGCCCACATCATCGACCCCTACAACGGCCAGGTTCTCGACGACATCAAGGCGACAGCCGAAGGCACGGTGTTTTTCGCCCACCATCGTCTGGTAGTGTTTCAAAACGCCTTGCTGTTCATGATACATGTGGTGTAAGCATGGTCATTCCACCGTTTGACAGTGATAATTGAAGTGACAGATGACAAGAAGCCGATGATCAATATTCTGTTGTGCGACACATTCCCCGGGCTATTGCCGCCTGACATACCCTCATACGCATCCATGTTCAGGGATTTGTTCAGGTCTGTGGCCGACCCTGTGGCGTTCAAGGTCTTTCCGGCAATGGCAGGCATCCTTCCCCCAAAACTGGAGAAGGATGAACTATACCTGATAACGGGAAGCAACAGTTCCGCCTACGACAAAGAGCCGTGGATCCTTGAACTGATGCAGTGGGTCAGGGATGCAGCAGCACGACACATCAAGTTGGTCGGCATCTGCTTCGGCCATCAAATCATAGCGCAGGCATTGGGCGGTGAAGTGCGGCGACATCCCGGAGGTTGGGGCATCGGCATCCGGGAGTCTTCCATCTCGGACGAAGCCATGCGTCCGTACTTCCCCGGCGGACATCTCCGCCTTTTGTACAACCACCATGACCAAGTAACCAAACTTCCCGCTGATGCGGTCGTCTTGGCCCACAGCCAGTTTTGTCGGTATGAGGGGTACCGAATAGGCCATGAGATTCTGACTTTTCAGGGACATCCTGAATACACCCCGGAATACGAACTTCATCTGATAAAAAATCATTCGCAAGACGAGGATGAGCATGTCAAGAATGAAGCCATAAAATCCATCAAGCGTATGAGACACCAAGGTGCTTCAGTTGCACGATTCATTCTCCATTTCTACAACCTTGCATCATCTCCGCATTTGTCTAAATAAGGGCGTCTCTGCCATGAACAATATGTTTTCTTCATGGCTTTCCACCCTTCTCTCCACCTCAACTTGCTCGATTTTTCGTCATTCGGCGAGCGCATCGCACTCGGCGAGCCAAGTGGCAGAGGAAGCATCGGAAGGCATGCGCCAGTCGCCACGGGGCGAGAGACTCACCGAGCCGACCTTGGGACCGTCGGGCAAGCACGAGCGCTTGAACTGCTGGTTGAAGAAACGGCGCAGGAAGGTGGTCAGCCACTTCTTGATAGTGGCTTTGTCATAGACACCTGCACCTGGCGTTGTACCGTCGAAGGCACGTTGCGCGAGGACATAAAGCTTCTGCGGGCGATAGCCGAACCTCAGGAAATGATAGAGGAAGAAGTCATGCAACTCATAAGGTCCCACAAGGTCCTCCGTCTTCTGCTTGATATTGCCCTTACTGTCGGTAGGCACCAGTTCGGGACTGATGGGGGTGTCCACAATGTCGAGCAGGGTGGCTTTCGACTCCTCATCGACTCCACTCAGGGCGACATACCTCACCAGATAACTCACCAGCGTCTTGGGAATGCTCGCATTAACGCCATACATCGACATGTAGTCGCCATTGTAGGTTGCCCATCCCAACGCCAGTTCCGACAAGTCGCCCGTGCCTACCACAAGTCCGCCCAGTTGGTTGGTGAGGTCCATCAGTATCTGCGTGCGCTCTCGGGCCTGGCAGTTCTCATAGGTCACGTCATGCACATCAGGGTCATGGCCGATATCATCGAAATGCTGTGTCACGGCCTTGGCGATGCTGATTTCACGCATGGTGATGCCAAGGCTTTTCATCAGACTGATGGCGTTGCGGTAGGTGCGGCCGGATGTTCCGAAGCCCGGCATGGTGACACCGATGATGCCCTTGCGGTCATAGCCCAACTTGTCGAAGGTCTTCACACACACCAGCAAGTCAAGGGTGGAATCGAGACCGCCGCTGATGCCGATGACCACCTTCTGACTGTGGATATGCGTGAGGCGCTTGGCCAAGCCAGCCACCTGTATGTTGAATATCTCCTCACAACTTTGTTCCATCATATCATCGGAGGGAATGAAGGGATGCGGGTCTATGTGTCGATATGGCAAGATTTGGGACTCCATGTGGTCAACGGGACGGTTGACGGGAGCCAGACAATCGACGAACACCTCGTCGTATGCCAGGCGCTCATCACTGGAAGGCCGCTGCGCGTTAACGAAAGTGGTGTTGCACCGACGTTCCGAGCGCAACTTCTCGATGTCAATCTGACTGATTACGAGTTGTGGTTCAAATGAGAATCGCTCTCCCTCGGCCAATAAATGACCGTTCTCGTAGATGATAGCATTGCCTCCAAAGACAAGGTCCTGTGTACTCTCACCGAAGCCGCATCCGCTATAGACATAACCGGATATGGTACGTGCACTCTGTTGCGCAAGCAGACTCTTGAGATAAGCGTGCTTGCCTATCAACTCATCCGACGCGGAGAGATTGAACACCAGATCGGCACCTGCCAGGGCGAGATGATTACTTACCGGTGTGGGAGCCCATACGTCCTCACAAATCTCAACACCGAACCTTACATCCTCATACGTGCGGAATATTTGAGGGGCAGGAGTCACCGTCAAACGCTTGCCGGCAAAACGGATTTCCGTGGGATGAAGGTCCTGCGAGGAGGCGAACCACCGCTTCTCGTAAAACTCGCTGTAATTAGGCAGATATGTTTTCGCCACGATTCCAAGGATGTCGCCACTCTGGATGACAATGGCGCAGTTGAGCAACAGGTTGCCCACCGGCACGGGCAGGCCTACAATGCTGATAATATCAAGTTTACGTGTGAAGTCGAGCAACATGAGCACCGCATTCTCTGCCTGTGCCATCAGGTGGTTCTGTCTGAACAAGTCCTGACATGTGTATCCTGTGATAGCCAGTTCCGGGAAGACGATGATTTCCACGCCCTTGCCCTCTGCCTGAGCGATGAGGTTCTCTATCTGGACCAGGTTGTAGGCGCAGTCGGCCACCCTGACCGATGGCACAGCAGCCGCAACTGTGATGAATCCATTTTTCATACGATATCTTTTTTGTTCTAATTGAGGTGTTTCTGCTAATTGACTCAAAAACGCTTGGTGTACGTCTCCTTGTCAGTCTTTTGCAAAATTAATCAAAAAAAGTGAGAAAAGAGCCTCTTTGTAGGAATAAATGCCGCAATTTTAGGAATAACATTGGTGTTTTAGGCAATGTCTGATGTTTTTTCAGGCTATTGCCAAAAACGAAAGATACGTTGACTTTCCTCTGTGCGAACTATTTCCATTTCGGAAATAACTGCTCAGGAACAACTCTGAGAGATGGTTGGAGTGCAGAAGTCTCAGATTTCTCGTTTGGAGAAAGGTCGGCGTGTGTCCATTTCGAGTATGGCACACTTGTTCTAAGTGATGGGTATTCCTCTTTCCTTAGTTTCCGTCTACCTTCGGTGAAGCTAGGCTAGTGAAAAACTCAAATAAAGCCAAACTTTTCTGCTGAAGAATCAACCATATCAAAAAAATATGTATATTTGTGCCGTAAAACGATAGATTATGTGTACACAAGTGATGAAACAGACTTTATCCGACTATTTCAAGACCCAGCCTGTCTTGAAAGCATGGTTGTTTGGCTCATTCGCTCGTGACGAGGAGACGCCGCTTAGCGATGTCGACATCATCGTACTTCTCGACCATTCCCAGCCTATTGGTTTGAGATTTTTCTCAATGTGGAATGATTTGGAGCGGTTGCTCGACCGCAAAGTGGACCTTGTGGAAGATGGTGAACTGCTTCCCTTCGCTGCAGAAACAGCTAACCGAGATAAACAATTAATCTATGAGAGAGCCTGCTAACAGCAAGTATGTTCACGTCAAAGAGAGCAGTTGTCGCTTTTTTGCACACCATTAGATTTTTGAGTATAATGAATAATAAAAACAGATAAAAGTTGCGTGTTTTGGAAACTTTTTTGTAACTTTGCATTGAAATATGAATAGATATGGCAAACAATGCTTTCCAAGTTATTTTTTTTGCAAGCTGTGGACGAATTCCTCTCCACTCTTCCCATGAAGGCTCGTGAAAAGATCATCTACAACATGCGCAAAGTGAAGAGTGGCATCATGGATGCAGACCTTTTCAAAAAACTTGATGGCAGCAATGACATATGGGAATTCCGCACCCTTTATGGTGGTATTCAATACAGGCTGCTGGCATTTTAGGACAAGACAACCAATAGTCTCGTAGTGGCTACTCACGGTTTCGCCAAAAAGACATGGGCCGTACCTGCAAACGAAATAGCAAAGGCCGAAGCAATAAGAAAAGAGTATTACGAATCTAAAGACAAGTAAGAGATGGCAATGAAGACTTATACATTGGAAGAGATGGAGGACAAGCACATCGGCCAGGTGGGCACTCCAGAACGTGACAAATATGAGCAAGAACTTGCTGAGGAAATCCAAGCCTACCACTTGGGAGAGGCAATCAAGGAGGCGCGGTTGTCAATGAACCTCACACAAGAACAACTCGGAGAGATGGTAGGAGTGCAAAAATCTCAGATCTCCCGTCTTGAAAAAGGTCGGCGTGTTTCAATCGCGAGTATGGCACGTTTGTTCAAAGCTATGGGTATTCCTCTTTCCTTGGAGATAGGTGGTGCAAGAAAAATTGCTTTGTGGTGATAAAACAGCGTTCTTAATCATAACGTGCTTTTGCGTTTTTCATCTATTTTATACACAGAGTGTATAACGAAAAAACGTCTGAAAAATAATGGCAAAAAGCCATTGCCGGTTCGTGAAAATTGTATATCTTCGCAGCCGATTTCAAAAATGACAATCTAATAACAGCAGCAATGCAGAGACAAAAATTCGACATATTAGCAGGATGGAACATTCTGGGCGCACGGTGCCTTGAATGCGATAGCTATAT
>JAFWSS010000165.1 GCA_017524385.1 Prevotella sp. | reverse complement strand
GTAAGGTCTGCGCCCTCATCCTTCTTGAACTCCTCTACCAGCCAGTTGATGATAACCTGGTCAAAGTCATCACCGCCCAGGTGGGTATCACCGTTGGTGGCAAGCACCTCGAACACGCCGCCGCCGAATTCAAGGATGGAGATATCGAACGTACCGCCACCGAGGTCGAAGACAGCGATTTTCATCTCTTTGTTGGCCCTGTCGAGTCCGTATGCCAATGCAGCAGCAGTAGGCTCATTGACGATGCGCTCCACCTCGAGTCCTGCTATTTGTCCAGCCTCCTTGGTGGCCTGGCGCTGCGAGTCGCTGAAGTATGCCGGCACGGTGATGACAGCCTTCGTCACCTCCTCGCCGAGGTAGTCTTCTGCTGTTTTCTTCATTTTCTGAAGAATCATGGCCGAGATTTCCTGCGGAGTGTATCTGCGTCCGTCAATGTCCACGCGTGGGTAGCCGTTCTCATTCACCACGTTGAACGGCACGCGGTTCACTTCAGCGGCGCACTGCTGGTAGGTTTCGCCCATGAAACGCTTGATGCTGTAGATGGTGTTCTGCGGGTTTGTGATGGCCTGACGCTTGGCGGGGTCGCCCACCTTGCGGTCTCCATCCTTGATGAAGCCCACCACGGAAGGTGTGGTGCGCTTACCTTCACTGTTTGCAATCACTACAGGCTCGTTGCCTTCGAATACGGAGACGCACGAGTTGGTTGTACCTAAGTCAATACCGATAATTTTTCCCATTGTCGTATGTAATTTTATTTGTTGATTATCTTGTTTTATCGGACTTTTGGTGCCAGATAGCACCATTTTCCACTACCCATACAACAAATGGTGTGCCAAAACTGCCATCCCGACAAGAAAAGTGACAGGATGGCAGTTGGAAAAAAGGGTTAATGATGTGATTTACGGTATGAATTCAAACAATTTCTTGTCGCCCTCGGTCCATTTCAGCGTGTCGAACTGTTCTTTCTCCAGCCAGCGGTAGTCCAAGTGCCTGAGGAGTTTGAAATCCCCTTCCCCACCCTTGCAGAGGTAAGCGGTGAGCGTGATGGAGAAATCCGGATATTCCTGTTCCACGGAGCCCAGCAGGCGGCCCACATAGACATCCCAGTCCATCTCCTCCTTGATTTCCCTGACGAGTGTTTCGTGGTGGCTTTCTCCATCCTCCACCTTCCCTCCGGGGAATTCCCAATGTTCAGAGACATAGTTGTACACAGAGCGGCATCTTTGCATACATAGATACTTGCCGTCTTCGACGATGACGGCTGCCACCACGTTGTAATGTTCTTTCTGTTCCATGATTCTGTATTGTTTTATTTTGAAGATTTTGTATTCAAATCCAGTCTACGCCACACGCATCTTGGGATGCGTCTCCACAACGCGGTGAGGATGCGCCATCTCCAATCGATCACCCAGATGTGTTTTTTATGTCGTATGGCTTCCATCATCTCATATGCCACGTCTTCCTTTTTCAAGAGCATGGGATAGTGGTTGCCGTCTCCGAGGAGTGCTGTGTCCACGAATCCCGGTCTGAGGTCGGTGAACCTGATGTTGAGTTTCCGTGCATTGGCCTGTTGCTCCAGCGCCTGGATATAGGTGTTCTGGAAGGCTTTCGTGGCCGAGTAGGCAGGCGCCGGCCCCAGTCCTTTCGTTCCAGCGATGGAAGTGATGGCGGCGATATGCCCTCCGCCGTGCGTGGCCATGTATCTGAAAGCCGTCCCCACCATCCGCGTGAAACCCAATGCGTTGGTCTTGACGGTGCTGTTCTCCTTTTCTGGTTCGAGGGTGGGGTTCTGCCATCCTATGCCTGGTGCGTAGAAGAAGAGGTCCATGCCACCGAGTGTGGCGATGAGGGAGATCAACAGGTCCTCAGCCCCGTCGGCATTCACGTCGATGGCGGCCGCCGTCACTCTTTCCGGAGCAGTATCCTTGAGTTGCTCCAACAATTCGGTGCGACGTGCTGCAACGCCGATTTCCCATCCGTCGGCAAGGAGAAGTTTAGCCACTTCCATCCCGATGCCCGACGATGCTCCCATTACCACAGCTTTCTTCATGGCACAAATTTAGGAAATAATTCTGATTTTACGAGCAAAAACGCACGTTTTTTATCACGAATGGAGAAACTGGTTCACGGTCTCATTGTGTCGAGCATGCATGAGACCGCATATTGACGCGGGCCTATTTTTTCTGGTCCAAGCAAAAAGCGAGTTTGAAAGGAGAATCTATGTATCCGTCCAGGTCTATGCATATATACGCCAAGGGGTCTTCTGCCATGAGGGGTTTTCTCCATTCGTTAGACCCAATGTCGAACACGAAATCGACATCCTTGAATTTCCATATGTCAGCCATAAAGGGAAGAGAATAACCCATCATCATTTCTTCGGGGATATCATCCCGTGACAAGATGTCACCCTTCTTGTCGATGACAGTCCATTCCTCCTTGTCGTTACAAACCAAAGCGACACCATGGCAGAAACGTGTCACAGCAAGATATTGAGGTTCGACGACAATGCTGTACTCCTCATTTGCGAATCCCCATTTCCTCACTGTCTGAGAGCCGACTTCCTTTTTTTGGGGAAAAGCCACCATCCCTTCATGACACGACTTTTTCTTTTTTAGAGCCATATAGGTATTCACCCATTCCACCAAACGATGAGTGTCAGAGTTTGTGAATTTGCGAAAGCCGAAATCCATATTCTTCTCCTCCCCACCCTCTTTATACTTGATGTTCAACTCATAAGGTATCTTTTTGTCGGGAGTCACGCTTTTAACCACCACACTTTCCACCTTTAACTTCTTTACATCATCATTAGGTATGTTAAGCACCGTCTTGTCATCCTTCTGTATAAAGAAACGTTCTTTGTCGCAACCAAAGGTGAATGTGCGAGGTCGAAGCATCGGCAGGAGTTCAAAAATGATAAAGAAAGGCAAATAAACGAGATATAAAGCCCCGATGAACACAATAGGTAAAAAAATGATGAACAAGATAGTCATCAAGAAAGGAAGTCTGTCAAGTTTGTCTAATCCAAAAATAAGGATTGGCACACCGAAAATGATTGTAGGCAGCGCCAACCACTTCATCATTTTCAGATAGGCATTACGAGAAAGCCATTCCTTGAAATTTTCCTTGATAACCAGTTTTTCCATCTTGACATACCCTGGTCTGTGTCGGGCGCAACAGTTGAAATGAAATGATGCAGAATGACGGTTTGTATTTTGAGACGGGAAGAATCCTGTTTTGCAGAGACGGGAAAAATCCTGTCTCTACAAAAGCCTGGGGCTTCTGCCCCAGGCTTTTTCAGGGTTGTTTTTCAGTGTTTAGAAAATGCGGGAGCGAGCCTCGTCGTCCACTCCTTCACCTCCTGTCACACCTTGCTCGTAACCATCGCTTGTGGTGACGATGCCCATGATGTCTTTGTCATACATAACCTTCGTTTTCATCGAAGGCGCTTGATAATTCTTTTTCATAGTTTTCAGTTTTTATAGGGTTGTTCATTCAGAGTAATCAGATTTTTTCGAAGTTATGGAAGTTATAGGAGTTAAAGACATTAGTTTTGACATTGGCATCGCTACTCGCAGACTATCGTCGATAACTTCGAGCGTAGCGACAACTTCTTTTACTTCTTCATTCCATTCAGTGAATTCGGAGTAGTCGGAGCTTTCCGACTACTCCGAATTATCGATTATTTCACCACGACCTTCTTTCCGTCGATGATATAGACACCTTTCTGGGTGCGTGTCACCTGCTGTCCGTTGATGTTGTAGATAGGTTGCGCGAGGCGGTCCATCAATTGTGCTGCCTCGATGCCTACCACCACCTCGTCGTCGAAGATGAAGGCGATGCCGGCCTCCGACGAGCCCACCTTCTTCATGAATGCGCGATAAGCCTTGATGGCGTTTCCACCATTGGCCTTGACAAACTCCTCTTTCCCTGCGATGAGGTCGCCGTTGGCGATGGGCGAATTGCCTTTCTCAAAGGCAGCGTATGTGCCCACGAAAGCATACTCGTTGTCGTTTACGATGATGTTGCTCACTTCCTCGATGACCTTGCCCTCGAACTGCTCGATGGGAGTATCCACGTCCACGAAGACAGCATAGGGAGTGTTGGCCTCCAGCGTGTTGACGGCAGAGAACTTGAGGTAAAGCATACCGTCGCGCTCCTCCGTGCCGTCATATTTGAGCACCTTTGTGGCGCCGAGTTCCTCCTTGGTGGTGGTGAACGGCAGCACGACAGTGTTCAGTCCGGCGAGCAACACTCTGTCGCATTTGATGACGGGGTATTCACCCGGTGCGAGCGTCCCTTGGTCGGAATCGGAGATGGCAGCCTCGATGGCGCCGATTTCCGCCGTGGCCTCCACGCCGAAGCCGCCCATTGCGTTGGCGCTGCGGATGGTGAGTACGTCGCCCTCTTCAGCTGTCATGGCCAGTGAAGTGGCATCTTCCACGATGGCGACGAATGTCCCGTTCTTGAAGATGGCGTATGCGATGGCGCCTTCCACAGCCTCCCAGGTGAGTTCACCGTTGGCATAGGTGGCCTTTGGAGCCTCCTTCTGTGCAGTGAGGCTTGCGGGGTCCCATGCGTTGGCGTTCTCCTTGAACATCTTGTCGTAGGTGAACTCTGCAGCCTGCTCTTCGCTGAGGATGGTCTCGAAAGCCCCACCGAAAGAGTTGATGATGTTTGAAGCAGGTGTGATGTTCTCGCCGGCCTCGTTCTTCGTGCCATATTCGCCGAAGAGTTTCGGGTCGCGGTTGTTCATTCCTCGTTGAGTCCAGCGTGATGCGACGAGCGTCTTGGCGGCGTTGTCGTCGAGCGTGGTGTTCAGATAGACGGCGATGGGTTCGTTCTGCCAGGTGCGTCCGAAGTTCCAGTCACCCTTTCCGTTGGCCAGGTCTACCACCTTGCAGTTGTCGAAGACATAGCCGAAGCTGCCCGTGGTGGTGGGGGCGCAGATGGTGCGTCCGCCACTGCCGTTGAGGTTGCGAGGCTCCAGCGACAGCGTGGTGTTGGTGAATCTCACGTCACCCCCGCCGCAGAGGAAGTCCACGGTGCCGTGGATGTCGCAGTCCTCCCAATACGACTGCTTGGTGCCTTGGCTGTAGTAGGTGTCCTGGTAGGAGAGCATGGCCACGTTCTTGAAGATGGCGCGGTCGGCCTTGTCCTGGAAGCACACGGCGCGTCCTCCAGCCTGTCCCGCACTTTGTGCTCCGTAGTAGTCGAGAGCGTTCTGCAGTGTGAGGTCTTGCATGTAGAGGTTCTGTCCCGAACTGAGCAGCGTGGCGGTGGTGCCGATGCCCTCGATGGAGCGGTCGGGTGCGTTCTTGATGATGGTGCCCTCTCTGGACTGTCCGATGATGGAGATGTTGTGTCCGCTGATGGCGGTGAGCACGGTCTCTCCCAGGTCATAGGTGCCATTGGGCAGGAAGATGTAGGAGCGCTCTGCATCCCTTGAACCGTTGATGCCGTTCACGGCGTCGAGCACGTCGATGAAGCTGCTGGCATTGCCTGCCTTCACGAAGTACCAGTTGCCTTGGCTCTCATAGTTGGTCTCGCTGGTGTTCACTATTCTTACGCTGTGGATGTATACAGCACCACCGGAAACGATTTCCATGGAGAGTTTTCCTGCCGCTCCCTCATAGGCGAAGGCAGCAATCTCGCCGTCGGTCTCGCCCTTGCCCGGGATGCGTCCCACCTCGTTGCCCTCGGCATCCTTGAACACCAGTTCGGCATTTTCCTTGGAGTAGAGGCAGTTGCCCACGGAGATGACTGCCTTCTCGCCTACGAGGAGGTTGATGACATCACCGTTGTTGAATGCCCATCCGTGTTGTGCGTCGTGCCAGTATCCTGAGCCGACGGGTTCGAATGCCTCGTGGTCGGCGGGGTCGAAGTTGACGTCTGCCAGGTTGAAGTTGTATTTCTTATAGGGGCTGGGGCCTTCGATTTCCGTGGCGACAGCATAGAGGGTGATGTCGCCGGTGACGATGTCGGCAGTGGTGTATTTCCTTCCACCTGCAGACTTCTCAAACCATCCGCGCACCTTGTAGCCTTCCTGTGCCGTGGCGGTGTTGTAATCGATGGCGAACTCACCGATGGCGGCGTCCTTCTCCACAAGCTGGACACCCATCACCGACTTGTCGGTGTCGAGGTATGTCAAGGTGAAGTCGGGTTTCTGCACGAAGTTGGCCACGTAGTTGATGGTGATGCCGGCAAGTGTGACGGGCATGGTGACGGTGCACTTGGTGTCGTCGCCGCTATAGGTGATGTCGCCCACCTCGCCGCTGAGAGCCTTGACATCGCTCACGGGG
>JAFWSS010000012.1 GCA_017524385.1 Prevotella sp. | reverse complement strand
CTTAAGTTTCGGAAGTAAAATTGCCTTACAAAACTGTAGTTTATCTCGTATGGCAACCGGTTGTGAAGTGAAGCCCGAAGGGCTGGGACGACCACAGGCAGGTGGTGGAGCGAAGCGTAACCCCTGCTTGACGACGAAATGAAATCATCAACCCCGAAGGGGTGGCAGAGCAACGATATAAAGTGTATGAAGTTGTCATTCTGCCACCCCTTCGGGGTTGTTGTTCACACCATGCTTTTAGCAGGGGTTCCGTGCTTCGCACTCCACCGCCTGCCTGTACTCTGACCACCCCTTCGGGGTTCGTTCAACATCAAACCAAGATATGACAATTCAAGTATGAAGTAAAACATCCTCACAAATGGAGGCATTTTGATGGATTCATCATTTGATTATCCATACACTTTTTTAAAAAGAATCTACTGTAAATAATTGAATATCAATATAACCGAACTTCCGAAACTTAAGTGATTGATATTTGGGGTTGATTGTTCATAGGGTGTAATTACTTGTTTGCTTATGTGTAATTATCATGTAATCAACCTATGAATCTTGTAAAAGAAAAAAGGAGCCTAAAAGACTCCTTGTTACTCTCCTTAGCGGAAAGAGGGGGATTCGAACCCCCGAACCGGTTTCGCCGGTTACACGCTTTCCAGGCGTGCCTCTTCAGCCACTCGAGCACCTTTCCTCGGCTGATTACGTTTCGGGGTGCAAAATTATGAATTTTTTGCCAAACAGAAGAATTTTTTCCCGTTTTTTTTCTTTCAACCCCCTTTTTTCTTGCTTTTCTCTCCTTGGAGACTCACTTTAGGTATGTCCGTTGCTTGCTCCACCGTCTTCACAAACCTCTTGCTCCCTTCTTCATTTCTTGACCTCATACCTCACCCAAGGCAGGGTGACATAGCCACCATCGGCCGTCACGTTGTAATGATATATGGCCAGACGTATGCCTTTCCAAAAGCCGGCGTTGACAAAAAACGGTTCTCCGGCGGTGGTGAACGTCTTGTTGTCCGTGCTATAGGCGAAGCGGATGCTCTTTCCCGGGATGTCCAAGGATAGCCTCAGGTATAGGGCTTTGCTTCCGCCGATGCCTTTCAACTCCGTCTCCCCCTCGTTGTTCCCGCGATACAACACATATTTCCCGTCACGTTTCATCACGCCCAGGAGTTCGTTGGTCCTTCCCATACAGGCCATTCCGGCACGGCCGCCTTCTGCCAGATGGGAGATGTCGAAGGCGGCGACAGCCTCGCTCTCATACCCCATCACTTTCTGCGTCAACGTGTTGCGGGCTATGGCGAAATGCCCGGCTCGCAGCGCGTGCAGCGTCAACGCTCCCTTGTGCTCCGTCAGCGACCACGCCCCATTCACCGGGTTGTGGTTCCACTGCCATTGTGGCGAGAGCAAGGCTGTCTCGAAGTCGTCGCTCGTCTGGGGTAGGAGAGGGGTGGTGGCTGCTGCGACCCTCGGCTTCATCCACACGGGCACGGGTTCGCCGATGCCGTTGCGGTCGATGTCCACGCCCATCACCGGCCAGTCGTCCTGCCAGTGCATCGGTTGCAGGTGCACCACGCGTCCCAACGCTCCCGACTCCTGGAAATGGTAGAACCACCACTCACCCTCCGGCGTGTCCACGATGGCTCCTTGGTGCGGTCCGTTGATGTCGGTGGAGCCTTTTTCCAGCACCACTCTCTTCTCATAGGGACCATAGATGTTTCTTGAGCGCAGGATGGTCTGCCAACCGCCACCGACGCCGCCCTCGGGGATGGAGAGGTAGTACCAGCCGTTGCGCTTCAGGAATTTCGTGCCCTCCGCCACGGGACCGGTATATACCGTCACGCCGTCGTCCAGCAGTTGTCGGCCGTCGCCGCTCATCTTATGGATGATGATGGGACCCGCACCGTGGCGACTGCGCCCAAGGTAAGCCTGCCCGTCATCGTCCCAGAAAGGACAAGGGTCTTCCCATTTCTCAACGGCCTTCACGCAGTGGAGAGGACTCCACGGCCCTTCCGGGCGTTCTGCCTGTGTCATGAACAGTCCTTCGTCGGGCGTGCAGAAGAACACCCAGAACTTCCCGTCGTGGTGTCTGATGGCCGGTGCCCACGACCCTCCGGCATAGTGTGCGTTGGCATCCCATCCCGGCAGGTCGAAACGGTCATACACCTGTGTCACCACGCGCCAGTTCACCATGTCGTCGCTCTCCAGGATTTGCATCCCGATGAAGTGGAAGTCGGAGGCCACCATGTAGTATTTCTCTCCTACGCGTATCACATCCGGGTCGGAGTAGTCTGCATTGAGGATAGGGTTGATATACGTCCCATTGCCTTGGTCGCCCCACGCAAGACCGACACTCCGGTTGTCAATATTGTTCCGAGCATTCCGAGGTGTGTTCTGCGCCGTTGTCACAAGGCTGCATGTTAGCATTGCCAGCACGAGGATGGTCGTTGTTTGTTTCATGTATGTCTGTAACGCATCAAGGATTATGCATTTTGAGATGTTGCAGTGAGAAAGTTGGTCGGGTGTCATCGGTCGATTTGTTTATGGTTCACGCTGCGAAGATAGTCATTATCCTCGACTTCTCCAAATTTTTCCAACCTGTAAGGATGGCAACTAACACAAAGAACCCCCAAAAGTCGTTTTTTTACATATAATTTCCATATAATTAGTTCATTATTTTTTGGGGTGTTCATATCGCCAAGGATGCTTGGTATGCTGTAGGGACTTGCTTTATGCATGTCCGCACAAATTCCGAGAATGGTGGTGCGCAATATTCTCGGGCGGGCACAAGACCCGCCCCTACGACTTCCGGGGGACACTTGGTCTTTTCGGACTTGCTTTATGCATATCCGCACAAATGCCGAGAATGGTGGTGCGCAATGATTTCGGGCGGGCACAAGACCCGCCCCTACGACTTCCGGGGGCCACTCGGT
>JAFWSS010000164.1 GCA_017524385.1 Prevotella sp. | reverse complement strand
CGTCCGCTAAGAAAACCTAAACGCCAAGAATGGTGTACAGAAGGTCGTTATACGGCTACATTCGGTGGCATTTCCCGCCTGTTTTGAAGGCTGTCGCCAAGGGGCGGGGTGTTAGCCGATGCAAACATAGTAACTTTATATCTAAACTTGCCGGATTTCAAATCCGTCAGAACATTCTTGGCGTAGGTCGTACATCAAATTACAACAACATAGGTCGTAAAATCCCATTGCCCTCAAAGAACAAATGTGTATAGAGGTATGTTTTTCTTTTTTTTTATGATTGTTATGATGATTTTATCAAAAAAAATCACTACATTTGCATTCGCAAAAAAAACAGATGATATGACAACATTAGAATTGAATGCACAGTTGTTTCGCGAATTGAGTGTCATAGCCGAGGATGAAGGAATGATGAAAAAAGCATTGAAAGCCATCAAGAGGCTGGCAGCCCAAAAACGAGC
The DNA here is from genome assembly GCA_017524385.1 of Prevotella sp. Lineage (GTDB taxonomy): Bacteria > Bacteroidota > Bacteroidia > Bacteroidales > Bacteroidaceae > Prevotella. The sequence goes on along the minus strand of JAFWSS010000164.1, from coordinate 45,157 downwards.
AAAGGACGAGATGGAGGGCATTATGTCTTCACCTGCTATGGCTGAAATTATTCGTGAAGGAGAAAAAGAGATAGAAGAGGGTGATTTCCATGCCATAGCCATAGAAGATTTATGGAAATAGTTCTCTTAAAAAAAGCTCGCGAAGATCGTGACTATTGGCTAAGGACAGGAAACAAGCGCATAATGAAGCGCATTTCCGACTTGTTGCACGATATTGAGCGACATCCGTTTTCAGGTATGGGTAAGCCTGAACCCCTAAAAGGAGAAAACGGGAAGTGGAGCCGACGTATCACAGACGAACACCGCTTGGTTTATTCCATCAGTAGTGGGCGTATTTACATTTTCGTTTTTTCTATGCGCCATCATTATTCCAAATAAATAGTTATCCAATGAAGACAAGATACTTTTTTACCTTGTTGGTTTGCGTGCTTGCCGGAACGGTTTTTGCACAGACGGACTTCACGAAGAAAACGAATGACATTTATGTCGAGTCTCCCATCCTTTCCAATGGCAGCAACAGCAATGAGCAGACCACCTTTGCCGCCATGCGCGCACCGCTTATCAAGAAGGTGAACCAAAACCCGAAAGTGCAGACGGTGGAGGACAGGAATTGCGTCAACAAACTGCTTACTGTCATCCAGAACTACAAGCGTTACACCTACAGGGACTCCACCGACGGGAAGTTCTATTATAGGATTGATTTCCATTACATACTGGCTATCAAAAACACGCAGACGAACGAAGTGTTGGCGCAGGGTGCGACGAAAACGGCTTATGTCAAGTCATTGAAGAGCTTTGCTGATGCATTCGACCAGGCTTGTCAGAGATATCCCGATGCAAGCGATTTCAACGAAGTGGCAGAGGAGGCTTTCGCTTTGGTGGGTCTCATCACGAAGATTGAACCTGACCCGAAGAAGTCCAAGCGTGCTGGCAAGGTGTATATCGACCTTGGCACCAACGATGGCGTGCGCAGCAACCAGTGGTTTGACGTGTTCGTCGTGAGCAATGGCGAGGTGAGTGAACGTATCGCGACACTACACCTGGACAAGGCTGATGCCACCTCCTCCGTTTGCAAGCCGAAGAAAGGCAAGGAAGATTTGATGAAACTGTGGAACAACAATAGTCAAGGCGTGAAGTTCGCCGTGGTTTCGAGAATGGAGAAAAACATCTTCAAGAAACTGGAAAAGGCTATGGACTTCATCAATGTCATCGGGGATTCCTTCTGATCGAGGAATGGCGATGATTTCAAGCGGGATGGTTATGGGTCTTATGGGTTTTATTGGGCGTATGCCTCATTTTTCAAATGATAGGAACCATTGTTAACACCGCCACCATCATCGTGGGTGGCATCATTGGGGCGCTGCTTCACCGTGGCATCAAGGAGAAATACAAGGAGGTGCTTTATACGGGTTTGGGGCTGGCGTCGCTGGCCATCGGCCTCAACGCCACCATCTCACATTTCAAGGAATCAGAGTATCCCGTGCTCTTCATCGTGTCTTTGGCGGTGGGAGGTGTCGTGGGCACAGCCCTTGACATCGACGGGCGTTTCAAGCGCTTGGTGGACAAAATCTCGAAGCAGGGTGAGGGTAAGAAGAACCGTCTTGCCGACGGTCTTGCCACTGCCATCCTGCTATATTGCATCGGTCCCTTGTCGATGCTCGGTCCTGTCATCTCTGCCTTGAAGGGCGACCACACCTTTCTTTTCACCAACGCAACGCTCGACTTCGTGTCGTCGATGGTGTTCGCCTCCACCTACGGCATCGGAATGATATTGGCGGCTCCTGTCCTCTTTTGTTGGCAGGGGATGTTCTGGTTGGTGGCTCACATTTCGGCCTCGGCCATCAGCGATGCCTTGATGGCGGAGTTGTTGATTGTCGGCGGTCTGCTCATCACAGGTAGTGGCTTGTCGCTTCTTCAATTGAAGGACTGCCGTACGCTCAATCTGTTGCCGGCGTTGCTGGTGCCCGTTGCCTGGTTCTTGCTCCGGTCACTGTTTTGATTTGCCGCGGAGTTGGCAAGGAGGCGAAGACAACTCCTCAATTTCTTTCACTTCGTGAGCAGTTGTGCCACGAGGGGAATGGTGAGCACGGAAAGGAGTGTGCTGACCAATGTGATTTCTGTGATGAGTGTGGTGTCGCGTCCGTATCTGAGACAGAGGATGGTGCCATATGTCGCCACCGGCATGGCGATGACCAGGGTGTTGATGTTGATGACCAACGTGTCGAAGCCGATGACACGGAAGATGACATAGAGTAGGAGAGGGAGAATGAGTAGTCGGAAGGCTGTGGTGACATAAACGACAGTGGAGCCGAGCATTGTGCGCCATGAGAGTTTCGACATCGACGACCCGATGATGAGCAATGCCCCTGGCACGGTGATGTTGCCGATCATGGTGATGGGCTGGCTGACGACCTTTGGGATGTTGTCGATGCCGAAGGCGACAATGAGGATGGCGAGGTATGCGGCTATCAGTGGTGAACTGACCAGGATTTTGGGTTGAAACGCCATCCGTTTGCTTTCCGCCTTCTGAGAGGGTTGCTTTTCGCCGTTGACTAGCATCACGCCGATGGTGAAGACGGCGAGGGAGTTGACCATGTTGAGTATGGCGGCATAGAAGACGGCTTGCTGCCCGAAGATGGCACCAACAATGGGATAGCCTATGAATCCTACGTTGCCGAACATCAGTGCGAAGCCCACGGGTCCGCGGTTTTCACTTTGTTTTGTGAGCAGTGTAGGAAGATAGAATGCCACGGCGGTGAGTAGCAGGTAGGTGAGCAGACTGATGCCCAATAGGGGCAGTATTAGGCTTCGGTCGGGTAGTGTGCCACCCATCGTCGACGACAGGATGAGTGCCGGGCATGTGATGTCGATGATGATGTTGGAGAGCCGGCGGTCGAAGTCGCCTCCCATATACTTCAACTTGCCCGCCACGTAGCCAACGATGACGATGGCAAGGAGTATCAGCATGATGTTGATGTTCTCCAAAATATGATAATCCCCTGATTCGGCTGCAAAAGTAATGAATAAAATTGAAAATTGAAGATTGAAGATTGAAAATTGAAGATTGAAAATTGAAAAATGTGTGTTTTTGCTTTCACTTTCAGACCGCGTAGGCCAATGTGATTTCATCTCTTGATGAAGGGGGAAATGTAATCTTTTAGTAAATAAGTTATAAAAAAACGTTATTTTTTTCCCTATATCCACAATATTTACTACTTTTGGGGTGCAAATCCGAAGAAAGAATGAAAATTGGAAAATTGATTGTCTTCATGCTCTTGATGATCCCTGCGGTAGCGACTGCTCAGAACATCACCATCGGCACCTGCAACACAAAGGACGGGGCCACATACCATGGTGAGATGCTAGGCAACAAGCCGCATGGAAAGGGCACGGCAAAATATCAGAACGGCGACGTCTATGTCGGTGAATATGTGAAAGGAAAACGACAAGGCCAGGGTGTCTATACCTTCTCCGACGGTGAGAAGTATGAAGGTCAATGGGTGTTGGACCAGCAGCATGGTCATGGCACCTACTATTTCATGACCGGCAACAAGTATGTGGGCCTTTGGTTCAAGGACTATCAGGAAGGCCATGGAGTGATGTACTACTACAATGGCGACGTCTATAATGGCGAATGGGTGAAGGACAAGCGAGAAGGAAGAGGCAAATACACTTTCTCCTCCGGTCAATACTATGAAGGAATGTGGAAAAACGATATGAAGAACGGTCACGGTGTCTTCAACTGGGGTAACGGAGTATATTATTCCGGCAACTGGGTTGACAATGAACGTTCAGGCAAAGGCACCAACTATTATGAGGGAGGTGACAAGTATGTCGGCATGTGGCAGAATGACCTGCCCAATGGTAAAGGAATATATTATTACGCCAACGGCGATGTCTATGAAGGAGAATATGTCAGGGGTCAGCGCCAAGGCCTGGGTGTGCTCAAGTACCACGACGGGGAAGTGTATAACGGCAGATTCCTCGAGGGGGAACGCTCAGGAGCGGGCACTTACACTTGGAAAAACGGCGATGTCTATATTGGCAACTGGTATAAGGACAAGCAACATGGGCAAGGGAAACTCACCAAGAAAAACGGTGACCGTTTTGAGGGAGAGTTCAAGAACGGGCTGTTCGACGGACTCGTAACCATTCATTACCACGACGGAAAAAGGTTCCGCGGTTATTTTCACAGAGGCATCAAGCACGGCCAATGCAGCGAGGAGGAGGCTGATGGTAAAATCTTTGTCGGTTCCTACAAGAACGGAGAGCGTGATGGCAATTTCGTGATTAAGAACAAAAACGGGCAAATCGTTGAACGGGGGCATTATGCCAACGGCATCAAATACAATGACTGAAAAGCAGAACATTAAAACCTATAACCAATGATCATCGACAATCTGAACAATTTGGAGAATTACCTCCCGCTTAACCCGCTCTTTGCGCTGGTGGTAGAGTTTATCAAAGAAAACGACCTCAACGCTCTTGAGCCAGGGAAACATGCCATCAAGGGCGATGACGTCTTTGTCAACATTCAAGTGGCAAAGGGAAAAACAGTTGAGGAAGCGGTCTTGGAAACACATCAGGTTATGACAGACATCCAAGTTCCCATCTCCAGCAAAGAGACTTATGGATACACCCCCGCCAGCGAACTGCCCGAGGGTGGATATGATGCTGAAAAGGACATGGCCTTGTTTCCCGGCGAGAAAGCAATGTGCCACGTCACTTGCCAACCAGGCATGTTTGCCATCTTCTTCCCTCAGGACGGTCATGCACCCTGCATCTCTCAAGAGAAGGAAATCAAAAAGGCCATCTTCAAAGTGAAAAATTGAGGTGACAATTGAGATTCTGGAGTTAAAAAGGGAGTTGTATGGGAGTTAAAAGGGAGTTAAAAAGGAGTTGTATGGGAGTTAAAAAGGAGTTAAAAAGGAGTTGTATGGGAGTTAAAAGGGAGTTAAAGGGGAGTTAAAGGGACAATAGTCCGTACTCTCCGTGTTATTGGCATAACAATTGTCTCTAACTTCTCTAACTTCTTTAACTTCTTTAACTTCTTTAACTTCTCTATCTTCTCTATCTTCTCTATCTTCTAATAGGAAACAAATAATTGAAAATAAACATATTATGGCAGAGAAAAAGACAACCAAAAGTGTGGACAAGCAAAAAGTGGCAACCAAAGAGGTAAAGCCAAGGAAACCAAGGACACCAAAACATATCGGGCTGGTGGCCAAAGACCCTTATCTCGAACCTTACGAGGATGCCATAAAAGGACGCCATGACCATGCGTTATGGAAAATCAACCAACTCACCAGGAATGGTAAAATCACTTTGCGCGACTTTGCGTCGGGTTACGACTATTACGGACTCCATAAAACAGCGAGGGGTTGGGTGTTTCGCGAGTGGGCTCCCAATGCTACGGACATCTATCTTGTTGGCGATTTCAACGGCTGGCAGGAAAGCGAGAAATACCGTGCCACACGCGTCAAAGGAACAGACAACTGGGAACTGAAACTCCCTTCGAAGGCCATGAAACATGGCGACCTCTACAAGATGCATGTGCATTGGAACGGTGGAGAAGGGGAGCGTATTCCCGCATGGGCGCAGAGGGTGGTTCAGGACGAGAACACCAAGATTTTCTCCGCCCAGGTGTGGAACCCCAAGAAACCCTACGAGTGGAAGAAGGCCAAGTTCAAACCCAACGTGAACCCTCTCCTCATCTATGAATGCCACATCGGCATGTCGCAGGATGCAGAAAAGGTGGGTAGTTACACCGAGTTCAAGGACAACGTGTTGCCGAGGATTATCGAGGATGGTTACAACTGCATCCAGATCATGGCCATCCAGGAGCATCCGTATTATGGCTCCTTTGGCTACCATGTCAGTTCGTTTTTCGCCGCATCAAGCCGGTTTGGCACACCCGAGGAACTGAAGGAACTCATCGACACCGCCCACCTGCACGGCGTTGCCGTCATCATGGACATCGTGCACTCCCATGCCGTGAAGAACGAGGTGGAAGGCCTGGGCAACCTCGCCGGAGACCCCAACCAGTTCTTCTATCCCGGCGAGAAGCATGAGCATCCCGCCTGGGACTCCTTGTGCTTCGACTACGGCAAGGACGACGTCATCCATTTCCTTCTTTCCAACTGCAAATACTGGCTTGAGGAATATCATTTCGACGGGTTCAGGTTTGATGGTGTCACTTCCATGCTCTATTTCAGCCATGGTTTGGGAGAGGCGTTCTGTAACTATGGCGACTATTTCAACGGTCATGAGGACGACAATGCCATCTGTTACCTTACATTGGCCAACCAACTCATCCATGAGGTCAATCCCAATGCCATCACCATCGCCGAGGAGGTGAGCGGAATGCCGGGACTCGCGGCCAAGTTCGAGCATGGAGGCTATGGTTTCGACTACCGTATGGCGATGAACATACCCGACTATTGGATCAAGACCATCAAGGAACTCAGCGACGAGAACTGGAAGCCAAGTTCCATTTTCTGGGAGGTGAAGAACAGAAGGCCCGACGAGAAGACCATCAGTTACTGCGAGAGTCATGACCAAGCGTTGGTGGGAGACAAGACCATCGTGTTCAGGCTCATCGACGCCGACATGTACTGGCACTTCAAGAAAGGAGACGAGAACGAGATGGCCAACAGAGGTATCGCCCTTCACAAGATGATCAGGCTCGTCACGGCGGCAGCCATCAATGGCGGCTATCTCAACTTCATGGGCAATGAGTTTGGCCATCCGGAGTGGATAGACTTCCCCAGAGAGGGCAACGGATGGAGTTACAAGTATGCCAGAAGGCAATGGAACCTTGTCGATAACAAGGAGTTGTGCTACCATTGGCTCGGAGATTTCGACAAGAAGATGATCAGTGTCATCAAGAGTCAGAAGAACTTCCAGAAGACACCTGTCCAGGAGATATGGCATAACGATGGCGACCAGGTGCTCGCCTTTATGCGAGGCGACCTTGTCTTCGTCTTTAACTTCAGTCCCACCCGTTCGTTCACCGACTACGGCTTCCTCGTCCCCACGGGTTCTTATGAAGTCGTACTCAACACCGACGCCAAGGAGTTTGGTGGCAATGGCTTCGCCGATGACACGATGACTCATTTCACCAACTTCGACCCCTTGTATGTGGAGGACCATAAGGAGTGGCTCAAACTCTACATCCCGGCAAGGTCGGCAGTGGTGCTGAAAAAGAATTGAAGGGTGATAGGAGACGAAGTTAAAGAAGTTAACGAAGTCATCGCTTCGCTCGAAGTTAGCGACAATAGTCCCGCAATAGCAAAACTAATGTCTTTATCTTCTTTAACTCCGATACTTCGATTACTTCGAATAGAAAACTGATAATTCTTGTGCGTGAGGCAGCAATGCCTCACGCCTTTAATGAATACAAGGACAAAAACTGATGCCTTTCCTCTTTTTCAACAGCCAACAAGGTCCTGCGACGAAATGGTATACGGTGGTGGCTTGCGCCTGCGCGTTCTGCCTCTTCTCGTTCTGCTACCTCCTTTTCTACCAGACCGACGTTCTTGTGGCGGGGCAGCATGTGCTCTCAGAGGGGAAGACACATTATGTAGGATGGGTTGGAGCGGTACTCATCACCCTCACACTATTCCTTCTCCAACGGGTGGTGTTCATGTTCACCAAGTTGTCAAAACGCGCCCATTTCCTCACCTATTTCCCCTCTATGCTCATCCTCACCATTGTCACGGATGTGAGTTCCAACATCGACTTGGGGTTCTCCTTCGGGGGGTGGTATGTGGCAGTGCCGATACTTATGCTGTTCTTCATCGGTGCCGTGTGGACGGCAAGGCAGATGGAGCCGTTTGAACCAGAACCGGCGAGTCCGGGGGTCACTTCGCGCACCATCTGGGTCAACCTCATCGCCATGGTGGTGATGATGGTGCTGACGGGCATCTTCAGCAACGGCGACGAGGCGTTTCATCAACGTATGAGGATGGAGAGGCTCATCGCACAAGGAAAATATGCGCAGGCCATCAAGGTGGGTAGAAAATCACAGGTCGCCGACCCGCAAATCACCATGCTCAGAGCCTTCGCCCTGTCGAAAAAAGGACTTATGGGAGAGCATTTCTTCGAATATCCTTTCGTCAGGGAGGGCAAGACCTTGATGCACGACACCATAGGCAATCGCACCATCCTCTTGAACGACAGCATCCTGGCTACCGTTGTCAAGTCGTCGAGGGCAAGGCTCGACTACAAGCTCATTGACATGCTCATCGACCGAGATGTGGAAAAGTTTGCCGTCACAGTGCGAAAGGCGTATCCCGACTCCATTATGCCTAAGCACTACGCCGAGGCGTTGGCCATATACAAGAAGATTGCACCGCCTCCTCCACCGAAAGCAGAAGAGACAGATTCCAAGAAAGGGAAGAAAAAGAAGAAGAAAAAGGAGGAAGAAAAGGTGGTGGTGCAAGCCCCCGACCCGATGCAGCTGCGTCTCGACGAATTCTTGAAAATGAAGGAAAAGAAAGACAAACCGGGATGGGCGCTACAACTGCGGAAAAAGTTTGGCGACACCTATTGGTATTATTATTATATGAAAGATGAATAATTTCGTGATACAGGTGTTGTCGAAGTAATGGAAGTTAAAGAAGTTAATCGCTTCGCTTGAAGTTAAAGAAGTTAATCGCTTTGCTTGAAGTTAAAGAAGTTAATCGCTTCGCTCGAAGTTAACGGCATTACTCTGCCAATGGAATAAATCAATTGCTTCGGCTATTTCTTCGACGAGCGAAGCGGCAGAGCCAAGCACAGTTGCTACGTGGTTGTTGTCGGTTTGTCACACCACTGACAAAAGTGACATTTCTGACCATATGAATCGTGCCAATGTCATTTTTGGCACGATTTTCGCTATAAGATGGGAGGAAAATGATTTATCAACATATAAAATTTTTAAGGAAATGAACATCAGACCATTGGCAGACAGGGTGCTCGTGCTCCCCATGCCAGCAGAACAGAAAGTCGGCGGAATCATCATCCCCGACACCGCTAAAGAGAAACCCCTCAAGGGTACTGTCGTCGCCGCCGGTGACGGAACAAAGGACGAAGAGATGGTGCTTGAGGAGGGCGACATCGTGCTTTATGGCAAGTATGCCGGAACCGAGGTTGAACTCGACGGAGAGAAATACCTCATCATGCGGCAGAGCGACGTGCTCGCCATCATCGAAGAGTAATCATTCTTAAACAATCAACATCATGGCAAAAGAAATCAAATTCAATATCGAGGCACGCGACCTCCTCAAGAATGGTGTGGACCAACTGGCCAACGCAGTAAAGGTGACCTTAGGTCCCAAAGGCCGCAACGTGGTGGTGGAGAAGAAATTCGGTGCACCACAAATCACAAAGGACGGTGTCACCGTAGCCAAGGAAATCGAACTCGACGACCCGTTTGAGAACACAGGTGCACAACTCGTCAAGAGTGTTGCTTCCAAGACTGGCGACGATGCAGGCGACGGCACCACAACCGCCACCTTGCTTGCACAGTCAATCATCACTGAAGGCTTGAAGAACGTCACCGCCGGTGCCAACCCGATGGACCTTAAGCGCGGTATCGACAAGGCCGTGGACGCTGTTGTCGACTATATCGCCGCCACCGCAGAGAAGGTGGAGGACAACTACGACAAAATTGAGCAAGTGGCCACCGTGTCGGCCAACAATGAGGAGTCCATCGGTAAGCTGCTCGCCGATGCCATGCGCAAGGTTTCCAAGGACGGCGTCATCTCCATCGAGGAGAGCAAGAGCCGCGACACCTATATCGACGTCGTGGAAGGCATGCAGTTTGATAGGGGATACCTCAGTGGCTACTTCGTCACCGACCCCGACAAGCTCGAGTGCGTCTATGAGCGTCCGCTCATTCTCATCTACGACAAGAAAATCAGCAACATCAAGGAGTTCCTCCCCATCCTGCAGTCTGCCGCCGAGAGTGGCAAGCCGTTGCTTGTCATAGCAGAGGATGTTGACTCCGAGGCCCTCACCACACTTGTGGTCAACCGTTTGCGCGGTGGTCTCAAGATTTGTGCCGTCAAGGCTCCTGGTTTCGGCGACCGCCGCAAGGCGATGCTCGAGGATATCGCCGTGCTCACCGGTGGCAAAGTCATCAGTGAGGAAAAGGGCGACAAACTGGAAGATGCCACTCTCGAAATGCTTGGCACTTGCGACAAAGTGACCATCTCCAAGGACGCCACCACCATCGTTGGCGGTGCCGGAACCAAGAAAGATATTGAAAACCGTGTCGCTGCCATCAAGAACGAGATTGCCAACACCACCAGTTCCTATGACAAGGAGAAATTGCAGGAGCGTCTTGGCAAACTCTCCGGCGGTGTAGCCGTGCTCTATGTTGGCGCAAACAGCGAAGTGGAGATGAAGGAGAAGAAGGACCGCGTGGATGACGCCCTCTGCGCCACCCGTGCCGCCATCGAGGAAGGTGTCGTTGCTGGTGGAGGCATCACCTACATCCGCGCCCTTGACGCACTTGAGGCGCTGAAGGGAAGGAACGCCGACGAGCAGACCGGCATCAACATCGTGGCACGTGCCATCGAGGAGCCGCTTCGCCAGATTGTCTTCAATGCCGGTGGCGAGGGAGCCGTAGTGGTGCAGAAGGTGCGCGAAGGCCAGGGCGATTATGGTTACAATGCCTATTCCAACACCTATGAGGACCTCCGCCAGAGCGGTGTCATCGACCCGGCAAAGGTCGCTCGTGTGGCATTGCAGAATGCGGCTTCCATCGCAGGTATGTTCCTCACCACGGAATGCCTCATTGTGGACAAGCCTGAAGAGAAGCCCGCCATGCCCATGGGCGGTGCGCCGGGAATGGGTGGCATGATGTAATTTTTGACAAGTTGACATGACAAAATAGGGGTGAGGGCAAGGTTGTTTTGCCCTCACCTTTAGAAAAAACAAATTTTAAGTGTTTTTTTTCACCTAAAATTTTGCTCACTCAACAAAAGTCATTAATTTTGCACACCAAATAACATAGATACATCATTGTTAAGAATATTTTTTTGATTTGTTTTAGTAGATTAGTTTTTAAGTAGTTTGTTTTTGAAAATCGGACGTCGTGAGACATCCGATTTTTTTGTTCGCCATCCCAAAAAAACACACCCATTTTTTGCCGTTCCGATAATTATCCGTATCTTTGTGACAAATTACAATCAATCAATATGAATTTGAATAAACTGAAGGTTTTACCCTTCACCATGATCCTATTGCTCACCACCATAGGTTGCGAGCAACAGAGAGAACCTATGACTCCCGAACAGTCGGCCAGTGCCATTGAAAAACTGGTCAATAACATGGTTCCTATAGAGGGTGGCACTTTCAACATGGGCACTTCCATTGGTCCCGAAAAGGACAAAAAGGATAAAAAGGGCATGAAGATCCAAAAAGGTAAGAAAGACGATAAAGTTGATGAAGATGAAGGCCCTGTCCATCAGGTGACGATATCCTCATTCTCCCTCGGTCGTTACGAGGTGACACAAGAGCAGTGGGAAGCTGTGATGGGTGAGAATCCCTCTTATTTCAAGGATGGCAATCTTCCCGTGGAGTGTGTCTCTTGGGAAGACTGCCAGGAATTCATTACTAAATTGAATGAAAAGACAGGCAAGCAATTCCGCCTGCCGACAGAGGCGGAGTGGGAGTATGCCGCACGTGGAGGCAACATAAGCAAGGGGTACAATTATGCCGGGGGAAACGACCTCGACTCCGTGGGGTGGTATGAGAAGAATGCCTATGGCCGGCATTGGTCAAATGCAAATTACGGCACTCACCCTGGCGGTCAGAAAAAGCCTAACGAACTGGGTCTTTACGACATGTCTGGCAATGTGTGGGAGTGGTGCAGCGACTTTTATGGTGATTATGGCTCTTCTGCCCAGAAAGACCCTACCGGCGCCACAAAGGGGAATTTCCGCGTTTGCCGCGGTGGCTGTTGGTTTGACAAGTCCAAGGATCACCGTGTGGCGAATCGTTACTATTGGTTTCCTGACAACCGCTACTACTTTGTAGGACTGCGCCTGGCATTATAGCTTCCCAACATTTTCTTAGTGCCTGGTTTCGTGACTCTCTCGTATCACGGAGGAGAAATATACTAATGCACCCCGATATGTGCCAACAGACCGAAAAGTGTGAGGAAACCTCGTCGAAGGAGCGCAACATCACGGAGTGGAAATGTTTGGTAGATTGAAAAAATAACATCAAAAACACATCATATGAGAATCAAGAGAATACTGATGACCATGGGACTGGCATCCATGATGTTGCAGTCTCCCGCAGCCACCATCGACACGATGGGGCCCGACGATCCTGTCAACCCCTTGTTGCAGAAAAGCACACTTCCTTTCGGAGCGCCAGACTTCAGCAAGATAAAAACCTCTGACTACCTGCCCGCCATCCAAACCGCCATCCAACAGCAAAGAGAGGAAATCGACGCCATCCTGGCCAACAAGAAGAAGCCCACTTTCGAGAACACCATTCTCGCCTTGGAGAAAAGCGGGGTGCTGCTCGACAGGGTGACCAGCATCTTCTTTGGCCTTGTCAGTGCCGACAAGACCTCCGAAATAGCGGAAATCGAGCGCAAGGTGATGCCGATGCTGACGGAATTGGAGAACGACATCGCTTTCAACCCGGAATTGTTCCAACGAATCAAATATGTTTATGACCATCAGTACAAGTCATTGAAAGGAGAGGACAAGAAACTGTTGGAAGAGACCTACAAGAGTTTCGTGCGTTCGGGCGCCCTTCTCCCCCCAGAGAAGATGGAGCGTATGAAAGCCATCAACCTTCGCATAGCTGAACTGCAGCAGCAGTGGGGCGACTTGCTCCCCAGCGCCACCAACAATTCTGTCATTTGGGTGAACAATGTGGAGGAACTGGCCGGACTGAGCGAGGCCGACATCGCTCAGTGCAAGAAAGATGCCGAGAGCCGCGGTGGCAAGACACCCTATTGCATCGTCATCATCAACACCACGCAGCAACCCATCCTCGCCAGCCTTGACAACAGGCAGTTGCGAAAACGGGTTTATGAGGCTTCCAGGCATCGCGCCGACGGAGAAAGGTCGTTCAACACCTTCCCCATCGTGGTGGAGATCGCCCGTCTCCGTGCCGAGAAGGCCGAACTGATGGGTTATGACAACTACGCGTCGCTCTCGCTGGAAAAGACGATGGCGAAGACCCCAGAGCAGGTTTACAACTTCCTGACGCAACTCGTGCGTGAATATGAGTCGAAGGCTGATGCCGAGACCAAGGCCATCGAGGCTTATGCGCGCAAGACCATGGGTATCGATTTCCAGCTCCAGCCCTACGACCGCTTCTATTTCTCCGCCAAGATGAAGAAAGAGGAATGCAACTTCTCCGAGGACGAAGTGAAACCCTATTTCAATATCGACAGCGTGTTGGTCAACGGTGTCTTCTATGCCGCCAACAGGGTTTACGGCCTGTCTTTCAAGGAAAGGAAAGACATCCCCACCTATCATCCCGATATGAAAGTATGGGAGGTGACAGACAAGGATGGCAAGACCTTGGCCATTTTCTACAACGACTATTTCCGCCGGCCCACGAAGAGGGGAGGAGCCTGGATGAGTGCTTTCGCCAAACAGAGCGGGTTGCGCCAACAGATCCCTTTAATATATAATGTGTGCAACAATGCCAAGGCCCCTGATGGTCAACCCTCCCTCATCTCATGGGACGAGGTGACCACGCTTTTCCATGAGTTCGGACACGCCATCCATGGCATCCTTTCCAACTGCAAGTACAACACACTCAGCGGAACGGCGGTGGCACGCGACTTTGTGGAGATGCCTTCCCAGTTCAATGAGTTCTTCGCATCCGTGCCGGAGATTTTCGACCATTACGCCAAGCACACCGACACGGGAGAGCCCATGCCGGCAGCATTGAAGGAAAAGATGCTCAACTCCATCAATTTCCATTCCGCTTACGCGCTGGGTGAGAACCTGACGGCGTCGTGCCTCGACATGGCCTGGCATATGCTGCCAAGCAACGAGATTCCCACAGCCGCCGAGGCACCCGCATTCGAGACCGAGGCGTTGAGGAAGATAGGATTGCTCAATCCACAGATACCACCTCGCTATTCCACCTCTTATTTCAACCATGTGTGGGGTGGGGGATATGCCGCCGGTTACTACAGTTATCTTTGGACGGAGGTGTTGGCCGACAATGTGGCCGATTACTTCAAAGCACACGGGCCACTCAACCCCGAGGTGGGTCAGGCGCTCCGCGACAAGATACTCAGTCGAGGCAACACCAAGGACCTGATGGAGATGTTCACCGATTTCACAGGTATGAAGGCTCCCGACCCATCGTCTCTTCTCAAAGCCAGGGGGTTGTGATGACCTCCATCCTGCATTTGCATAGATCATGTCCCAACCAATATAGAAATGATATGAAAAGAATATTCTTGCTTTTTGTCACCGGATTGCTGTGTTTGGCCACAGTCAAGGGGCAGCCTCTCATGAGGACCCATGTGGAAACCGGAGACCTTGAAGCCGTAATGAACGGCAGCGACCTGGCCATCTACAAGGCCATACCCTATGCCGCACCACCCGTGGGTGAACTGAGATGGTGCCCTCCGCAGCCCGCTAAGCCGTGGGATGGCGTGTTGAAAGCCGAGGACTTCGGACCGTGGCCGCCCCAGCCATCGAGGCGCGACGGGTCGCATCCGAAAATGAGCGAGGACTGCCTCTACCTTGGCATCGCCACGTCTGCCACTTCCGTCAACGACCGCCTGCCGGTGATGGTGTGGATCCATGGCGGAGGTTTTGCCACCGAGCATTATGGTGGCGACCTCTGGGTGCATCTCGCACGACGCGGCGTGGTCATCGTCAGCGTGGAGTATCGCACGGGGGCGCTGGGATTCATGGCACATCCGGAACTAACCAAGGAGTCGAAGGGAGGGCATTCGGGCAACTACGGTCTGCTCGACCAGCTCTATGCCCTGCAGTGGGTGCAGAGAAACATCTCCAACTTTGGAGGCGACCCCTCGAATGTGACCATCTTCGGCGAGAGTGCCGGTGCCATCAGTTGCAGCATATTGTGCGCCTCGCCCTTGGCCAAGGGCCTTTTCCATAGGGTCATCAGCCAGAGCGGCGGGTCGTTCGCACCCTGGAGCGATCAACCCCGGTCTCTTGCCGTCAATGCTTCGCAGAAAGGTGCAGAGCAACAGGGGCTGGCCTTCCAGAAACATCTCGGGAAAAAGTCTGTCAAGCAGATGCGGAAGATGGATGCCCTTCAACTCTGTGGCGACAATGTCGGGTTTGGCGGTTTCTGGCCTTGTGTCGATGGCTATGTGATCACCGACGACCTCTACCGACTCTATGAGCGTGGTGAATACAACGACGTGCCTGCCATCGTGATGACGAACAGCGACGAGGGCGTGCTCTTCACAGGAAACGTCTCGCCGGAAGACTATAAGAATGCAGCAAAGGGTATCTTTGGCCCCTTTGCCGACGAGGCGATGAAGGTCTATCCAGGTAACACCCCCGACGAGGCCTTCCACGCCAATGGCGACGCCTTCCGCGACATGGGTTTCGCATGGCCCTCCTTCGCCTGGGCGAGTCTCCAGTCCAAGACAGGGAAAAGTCCTGCCTATGCCGCCTTCCTCGCCCAGCCCTCTACGGTGAGTTTTTCCCCAAACCCGAAGCGGCGCGGGGTGTCGCACGCCGACGACATCCTCTATCTCAATGGCACGTTCCTCACACAGCCCGACAAATATCCTGCTGAAGCCGCCGTGGCGGAAATCATGCAGCGCTACTGGATCAACTTCGCCAAGACGGGCAACCCCAATGGCGTGGGATTGCCCTATTGGCCTACGTTCGACGAGTCGAAACCCACTACGATGCAGTTCTCCAATGGTGCTTCGCTCATCATGGTCCCTAATCGCGAACAAATCGACTTTGTGGACCGCTTCTACAAGTGGAAGAGGGAAGAAACGGAAAAGATGAGAAAAGATTGAAGATTGAAAATTGAAAAATGAAGATTGAAAATTGAAAATTGAAGATTAGGGCTCATATATTGAAAAAATGAAGGGTTGCGACAAATTGGATGACAGAAATTGAATATGGAGTGAAAGGTTGCCCAATTTGTTGCTTCCTTGCCAAGAATTAGAGAAATCCTTTTCGGTATTGTAGCGTAAAATCAAAAAAATCTTTAAATGGAAGAATAAAAGACGAATAAATTTTGTAATAAATAAAAATATTCGTAATTTTGCACCCTGTTTGGAATAGGTATCAAAAAACGAAAAAAAATTTAGATAGAAATGTCGAAGATTTGTCAGATTACAGGGAAAAAAGCACAAGTTGGCAATAACGTTTCCCACTCGAAGCATCGCACGAAGAGGACTTTCGACGTGAACTTGTTCACAAAGAAATTCTACTACGTGGAAGAAGACTGCTGGATTAGTCTTAAAATCAGCGCTGCAGGACTGCGTATGATCAACAAGGTGGGACTTGACGCTGCTCTGAAGCAGGCTGTAGCCAAAGGCTATATCGATTGGAAGGAAATTAAAGTGATAGGAGATTAATACACATGGCATCAAAGAAAGCTAAAGGCAACAGAGTGCAGGTCATCCTCGAGTGCACTGAGATGAAGAACAGCGGCCTTCCTGGTACCAGCAGGTATGTTACCACCAAGAACCGTAAAAACACGCCGGAGCGTATGGAGTTGAAGAAATACAACCCCATCCTGAAGAAAATGACTGTTCATAAAGAAATCAAATAATTATTAGAATATGGCAAAGAAAACAGTTGCCTCCCTCCACGAAGGTTCGACGGAAGGACGCGCATATTCCAAGGTGATCAAGATGGTGAAGAGCCCGAAGACCGGTGCTTACGTTTTCGATGAGCAAATGGTTCCCAACGAGGCTGTTAACGATTTCTTCAAGAAATAACAATTAGTGAAACATATGGCAAATGGAGGGTGCGCGATAGTGCACCCTCTTTTGCATTTGGCCGCATGAGTAAAAAAAATGTTACTTCTTGCGCCAATGCCATTTTTTTTTCCTACCTTTGCACATGAATGTCGAAGGTGGTTTGCAGGTTTGCACTTCCTTCGTAATAAAATAAAAAACCATGGGATTATTCGGTATTTTCGGAAAGAAGAAGAAGGAGACTCTCGACCAGGGTCTGGAAAGGTCCTCGCAAAGTATTTTCTCAAAGATAACCAAAGCCATTGCAGGAAAGTCAAAGGTGGACGACGAGGTTCTCGACAACCTTGAAGAGGTGCTCATCACTTCTGACGTTGGTGTTGAGACCACCTTGAAAATCATCGAACGCATCGAAGCGAGGGTGGCAAGAGACAAATACGTGTCCACTTCAGAACTCAACCATCTCCTCAGGGACGAGATTGCATCACTTCTGACAGAGAACAACTCCTCTGATAATGACGACTGGGATCTCCCCTCGGACCACAAGCCCTATGTCATACTGGTGGTGGGTGTCAACGGTGTGGGCAAGACCACCACGATAGGAAAACTTGCCTACCAGTTCAAGAATGCCGGCAAAAAGGTATACCTTGGCGCCGCCGACACTTTCAGAGCCGCAGCCGTGGACCAACTCTGCATCTGGGGTGAAAGGGTAGGTGTTCCTGTCATCAAGCAGCAGATGGGTGCCGACCCTGCATCGGTGGCATACGACACCTTGTGCTCGGCCAAGGCCAATAATGCCGATGTCGTTATCATCGATACTGCCGGCAGATTGCATAACAAGGTGGGGTTGATGAACGAGTTGAAGAAAATCAAGGATGTGATGAAGAAGGTGCTGCCGGAGGCTCCCGACGAGGTGCTGCTCATCCTCGACGGCAGCACGGGCCAGAATGCTTTCGAACAAGCCAGGCAATTCTCTGCCGTCACCAACATCACCTCCATGGCGGTCACCAAACTTGATGGCACAGCCAAGGGAGGTGTTGTCATCGGCATCAGCGACCAGTTGAAGGTGCCTGTGAAATACATCGGACTTGGCGAGGGGATGGAAGACCTCCAACTCTTCAACAGAAGGGAGTTTGTTGATTCCCTGTTTGGCGACAGGAAGAAATGATAATGCTTGTATGATCAAGAACCGTGTTGACATCATCACCATGGGTTGCTCTAAAAACCTCGTTGACAGCGAGGCTTTGATGGGGCAGTTCATGGCGAATGGTTATGTGTGCAAACACGACAGTAGTAACCCGAAAGGAGAAATCGTTGTCATCAACACTTGCGGTTTCATCCAGGATGCCAAAGAGGAGAGCATCCAGACCATCCTGGAATTCGCCCAGGCCAAGGAGGAAGGCCGCATTGCCAAACTCTTTGTCATGGGTTGTCTCTCTCGAAGATACAAGGAGGAATTGGAGAAGGAGATTCCTGCCGTGGACAAATTCTATGGAAAATTCGACTACAACCAGTTGATATCCGACCTCGGGAAGCCAGTTTTTGGTTTGCCCGAGGCCATGCGTTGCATCACCACCCCCAAGCACTACGCCTACTTGAAGATCAGCGAGGGGTGCGACAGGCATTGCGCCTATTGCGCCATCCCGATGATGACGGGCAGGCATAGGAGCCGCCCCATGGAGGAGATTGTCGCTGAAGTGGAGGCGCTGGTGGCCAGGGGAGTGAAAGAGTTGCAGGTCATCGCTCAGGAACTAACTTATTATGGCATGGACCTTTATGGCAAAAGGTGCATCGCTGAGTTGGTCGACATGATAGCCGATGTCAAGGGTGTGGAATGGATAAGGTTGCATTATGCCTATCCCACTCAGTTCCCTTATGACCTTCTGGATGTCATACGCAGACGTGACAATGTGTGCAAATATCTCGACGTGGCCCTGCAGCATGTGTCGGACCATATGCTTAAGAAGATGGGGAGAAATTTCACCAAGGAGCAGACCTACCAATTCGTAAGGGATGTCAGGGAGAGAGTGCCGGGCATCGCCCTTCGCACCACTATGCTGGTGGGTTTTCCCGGTGAGACGGAGGAGGATTTCGACCAACTGATGGAATTTGTGGAATGGGCAAGGTTTGAAAGGCTTGGCGCTTTCGCCTACTCGGAAGAGGATGGGACCTACAGTGCCACTCATTTCAAGGATGACGTGCCTTATGACTTGAAACTGAAGCGGTTGAACCAGCTGATGGCATTGCAGCAAAACATCAGCGGCGAGATAGAGGCTTCGGCGGTGGGGAAAACCATGAAGGTGCTCATTGACAGGAAAGAGGGCGACTATTATGTAGGAAGGACGCAGTATTCATCGCCTGAAGTGGATCCAGAGGTGCTCATACCTCTTCAAGATAAAGTCTTGAGAAAGGGTCGTTTCTATCAAGTGCTCATCACTAATTCAGAAGAGTTCGACGTCTATGGTACGGTGAAATAGATTGTATTGCAATGTATTACGACATACTCATAACAGATTTGGCGAGGAATGCCGGAGGGACTAAAGAGGTGGCACGACAGTATGCCGCCACGATTGTCAAATGGGTCGTACGCCAAGTCGCAGAAGAAGGGTGCCTTGTTGTCAACGATTTCGGAAAGTTCTTGGTGGAGAAGCATATGGAATATGTTTACCTTGATATTGCCACCAAGAAAAGATGGCTTGTGCCGCCCAGGCTCTCTATCAAGTTCATTCCCGCTCCTTTGTTAGAGGAAGAGGAGAGAGACAAGGGCAAGGTCATCCCTGTCATCGCCGAAGTCATCGAGCGTCAGCACCAGGAAAAGCAACTCGCAGCAAGGAAATATGCCGTTATGTTTTTCAAGACCATCCTGGATGCCATGGAGGAGGGTGCTCCTGTCGTTGTTGACGGATTAGGCACTTTCCTTCTCACCAAGATGAAGGTTGACGATGCCATCTATGGGAAGGTGTCGTACACGCCCGACGGGAGCATGTTGGCCGACATCAATCGTCCCTTCTCATATTTCCAACCCGTGGAAGTAAATGAGGGGGTGGAATTTGAAGATGTCGAGACAACCACCCACCGCTCCCAGGACGACAAGGGCGAGCAGGTTTTCTTGATTTTCAAGGAGGAGGCTCCCACACCGCAAGATGAGACTGATGGGTCTGATGGGGTAGATGGGTCTAATGGGCCTGATGGGCTTGATGGGACAGATGGGCTTGATGGGTCTGATGGGCCTGATGTGCTTGATGGGGCCTCTCGGCGCTTCTCCGCAAGCGGCGGCTCTGCCGCCACCACTCCTGCCGAGCCTTCAGAAGCCACCAGCCTCTCTGATGACCCAGAGGGCTCTTCCCCCTTCGCTCGTTGGTGGAAGTATGCCGTGGCATCGCTGGTGCTGCTTGCCTGCGTGGCGGCTTTCTTCCTGATGAGGGGAAAGGGTGAAATGGAAAATCCATCTGAAAAGGATTCCGGCGCCGTGGTGGAGAACCGCAATGTAGATGGCCAGCCATCAGTGCCGGCAGACAAGTCGGATGCTCCTGCTGGCGAGACTTCCGGAGAGGCCGGCCAAGCAGTGGGGAGCGAAGGTGCCGCTCCATCTTCTGCCGAAGCGCCACAACTCGACTTCGCCAAGTTGAATGCTCAGTTGCCGTATTGCGGCTATGACATCGTTGGGGTGGCCAGCACCATCACCGTCACTCCCGGTCTTACGTTAAAGGACATTTCGAGACGCTATCTTGGTACGGATTACACGGAATATCTCGTTGTTCTCAATAACGGGAACGATAATCCGCAGCCAGGACAGAAATATATGATTCCAAAACTGCAGTTGAGGAAAAATAAGTGACGTTTTTCAGCCCGTTATTCGGAAAAAAATGTTAACTTTGCCAAAAATAGTCAAAATAGGGCTTATTCATCAACTTTTTCTACTATATGTCAAATGTTATCAAGTTACGAAAAGGCTTAGACATCAACCTTAAAGGCAAGGCCGCCAGGAAAAGGGTCGATGTGAAACCCGCCGGGGAATACGCTTTGGTTCCTGCGGATTTCATAGGTGTCGTCCCAAAGGTGGTCGTGCGTGAGGGGGACGTTGTCAAAGCCGGGGATGCCTTGTTTGTCAACAAGAAATTCCCTGAAGTAGGCTTCGCTTCCCCTGTCAGCGGCACGGTCGCCGAGGTGGTCAGGGGTGAACGCAGGAAATTGCTTTGTGTCAAGGTGAAGGCCGACAGCAAGCAGGAATACCGGAAATTCGATGCCAAAGACCCTGCCTCCCTCGATGCGAAGGCCGTGGTGAGTGCTTTGCTCGACGCTGGATTGTTCGGTTACATCAACCAGCTTCCTTACGCTGTCTCCGCCACACCTGATGCCGACCCCAAAGCCATCTTTGTCAGTGCATTCCGTGACATGCCGCTCGCTGGCGATTTCGAAGTGGAATTGGAGGGCAACGAGAAGGCCTTCCAGGCCGGACTGACCGCCCTCTCGCGCATCGCCAAGACTTATCTCGGCATCCGTCCCTCACAGGTTTCCGGAGCACTCGCTGCCATGAAGGATGTGGAAACCAACATCTTCGACGGCCCTTGCCCCGCTGGAAACGTGGGTGTGCAAGTCAATCATCTCGACCCGGTGAACAAGGGCGAGGTGGTATGGACAGTGGACCCGTCTGCCGTGATTTTCATCGGCAGGTTGTTCCTTGACGGCAAGGCGGACCTCAGAAAGACGGTGGCTCTCGCCGGCAGTGAGATGAGCGACCCCTGCTATGTCGATGTCTGCGTGGGATATCCCATCCGACCGTTGGTGGAGCAGCGCATCGATGCCGGCAGACACGTGCGTCTCATCAATGGCAACCCCCTCACGGGCACACTCGCCACGCTCGATGGATATGTGGGAGGTCATACCTCGGAAATCACAGCCATCCCTGAGGGTGACGACCGCGACGAGATGCTCGGATGGATCATGCCGCGCTTCAAGGAGTTCTCCGCCAACCGCAGTTATTTCTCATGGCTGTTAGGAAGGAGCAGGGAATATACCCTCGACGCTCGTGTCAAAGGCGGTGAGCGACACATGATCATGAGCGGTGAATACGAGAGCGTGATTCCAATGGACATCTTCCCCGAATACCTCATCAAGGCCATCATCGCCGGCAACATCGACAAGATGGAGCAGTTGGGCATCTACGAGGTGGCACCCGAGGATTTTGCATTGGCAGAATTCGTTGACTCTTCCAAACTCGAGTTGCAGCGCATCGTGCGTGAGGGACTCGACATGCTCAGGAAGGAGAATGCGTAACCCCTAAAAGCGTTAGACTATGTCACTGAGAAATTATCTGAATAAAATCAAGCCTGCCTTCGAGGAAGGAGGCAAGCTGCACGCTTTCAGAAGCGTGTTCGATGGTTTCGAGACGTTCCTCTATGTGCCCAACACCACCGCGAAGAGTGGGGCGCACATCCACGACGCCATCGATTCCAAGCGTATCATGAGCATGGTGGTCATCGCCCTTATGCCGGCCATGTTGTTCGGCATGTACAATGTGGGATACCAGAACTTCCTGGCAGCCGGAAAACCGGCCGACGCCACCTTCTTCAGCATTTTCTTCTACGGTTTCTTCGCCGTGCTGCCCAAGATTTTGGTCAGCTACATCGTCGGTCTGGGCATCGAGTTCGCCTGGGCGCAGTGGAAAGGTGAGGAAATCCAGGAGGGCTACCTCGTGTCGGGCATCCTCATTCCGCTGATCATACCTGTCGACTGCCCGTTGTGGATTTTGGCCATCGCCTGTGCCTTCGCTGTGATTTTCGCCAAGGAGATTTTCGGTGGAACGGGCATGAACATCTTCAATGTGGCCCTGGTCACAAGAGCGTTCCTCTTCTTCTCCTATCCCCAGAAGATGAGTGGCGACACAGTGTGGGTGGCATCCGACAAGATTCTTGGACTGGGATACACCCTGCCTGATGGCTACACCGCCGCCACACCGCTGGCACAGATAGGACAGGACGGGGCGACGACGACAGAGCTTTGCGACATGGTGACGGGACTCATCCCCGGTTCCATCGGTGAGACCAGTGTCATCGCCATCGCACTTGGCGCCGTTATCCTGTTGTGGACGGGCATTGCATCTTGGAAGACCATGCTCAGCGTCTTCGTTGGAGGCTCTGTTATGGCGTTCATCTTCCAGGCTGCAGACAAGACGCCCATACCATTTTATGAGCACCTCGTACTGGGCGGTTTCGCCTTCGGTGCTGTCTTCATGGCTACCGACCCCGTCACCAGCGCTCGCACGGAGGGCGGCAAATGGATTTTCGGACTCCTCGTGGGTGCCATGGCCATCATCATACGCGTGATGAATCCCGGCTACCCTGAGGGCATGATGCTGGCCATACTTCTGATGAACATGTTTGCACCGCTCATCGACCATTGTGTCGTGCAGCGCAACGTGTCGAAGCGAATGAAACGTCTCACCTCTAAATGACAAGGCCATGGCAAACGAAACAAAAAAGGGGTTGAATACCAATTCGAATTCATACACCATCATCTATTCGGCCATCATGGTCATCATCGTGGCCTTCCTCCTTGCTTTCGTCTATCAGACGCTGAAGGACAGGCAGGATGCCAACGTGGCACTCGACAAGAAGAAGCAAATCCTCTACGCGCTCAACATACGCGGCCTGAATGATGAGGATGCTGCTGCTAAATACAAGGAAGTCGTTGTCAGCGATGACATCCTCACCGAAAACTGGGAAGTCGCTCCGTTTGAGGGCAAGGACAACGAGAGCAACGGCTTCAAGTTGGGCAGCGGCGACTACAAGGAAGGCAAGTTGGCTGTCTACACCTGCAAGATAGGCGAGGACACGAAGTATGTCATCCCTGTCTATGGCATGGGACTTTGGGGACCCATCAGTGGTTACATCGCCCTCGACAGCGACTGCCAGACAGTCTTCGGCGCCTATTTCAACCATGACTCTGAGACAGCCGGTCTGGGTGCCGAAATCAAGGACAGCCAGGCTTGGCAGGAGAAATTCATCGGCAAGAAACTCTTCGCCGAGGGTTCCGACGACATCGCTCTCTCCGTGGAGAAGAATGTCGAAAAGCCCGAATATCAAGTGGATGCTGTCACCGGTGCCACGCTGACTTCCAATGGCGTGAGAGACATGCTCAAGGAAGGTCTGGGGAAATACATCGGTTTTTTCAAGTCAAAACAAATCAAAGGAGGAAACTAAGATATGAGCAAACTGTTTTCCAAGGAGAACAAGGAGGCTTTCGCAAAGCCATTGAACCTTGACCATCCCATCCTTGTGCAGGTGCTGGGCATCTGCTCCGCCTTGGCTGTCACTTCACAACTGAAGCCGGCCATCGTCATGGGACTCGCCGTCACCATCATCACGGCATTCTCCAACGTGATCATTTCGGTCATACGCAACACCATTCCCAACCGCATTCGCATCATCGTGCAACTCGTTGTCGTGGCGACGCTCGTCACCATCGTCAGCCAGGTGCTCAAGGCGTTCGCCTATGATGTCAGCGTCCAACTCTCGGTCTATGTGGGACTTATCATCACCAACTGCATCCTCATGGGACGCTTGGAGGCTTTCGCCATGATGAACAAACCCTGGCCGAGTTTCCTCGACGGCGTGTCCAACGGACTGAGCTACGCGCTCATCCTCGTCATCGTCGGCGCGGTGAGGGAATTCTTCGGAAGAGGTTCGCTGCTGGGATTCCAAATCATCCCGCAGGGAGCATACGATGCAGGCTATATCAACAATGGCATGATGACGATGCCTGCCATGGCGCTCATCCTCCTGGGATGCGTCATCTGGATACACAGGGCATATTTTTATAAGGAGGAGAAGTGATGGAACATCTGGTTAGTTTGTTTTTCAGGTCGATATTCATCGACAACATGATCTTCGCATTCTTCCTGGGAATGTGCTCGTTCCTGGCAGTGTCGAAGAATGTGAAAACGTCTCTCGGACTGGGTATGGCGGTCACTTTCGTGCTGCTCGTCACCGTCCCCGTCGACTATCTCCTGCAGACGAAGGTGCTGGGTCCCGACTGCCTTGTAGAAGGCGTGGACCTTTCCTACTTGAGTTTCATCTTGTTCATCGCGGTCATCGCCGGCATGGTGCAACTCGTGGAGATGACGGTGGAGAAATATTCTCCTTCGCTCTATGCGGCACTGGGCATCTTCTTGCCGCTGATTGCTGTCAACTGTGCCATCATGGGTGCCTCGCTCTTCATGCAGCAGCGCATCAACCTCGACCCGTCCAACTCTCAATATATCGGTTCGGTCGTCGATGCCATCGTCTATGCCTTCGGCAGTGGCATCGGTTGGACATTGGCCATCGTGGCCATGGGAGCCATCAGGGAGAAGATGGAATACAGCGATGTGCCCGAGCCGCTCAAGGGACTGGGCATCACTTTCATCACCGTGGGACTCATGGCAATGGCCATGATGTGTTTCTCAGGACTTAACATTTAAAGAAAGGAGGATACGTATATGAGTTTCATTTTAGCAAGTATAGGAGTTTTCCTCGTGACGATTCTCCTGTTGGTCATCATCCTGCTCGTGGCGAAAAGTTACTTGTCGCCCAGCGGTGACGTGACCATTGAAATCAACGGTGACAAAACCATCACGGTGGGTCAGGGCAGCAGTCTGATGACCACGCTCAATGAGAATGGCATCTTCCTGCCGTCGGCTTGTGGCGGCAAGGCTTCCTGTGGCCAGTGCAAGGTGCAGGTCTTGGAGGGTGGGGGAGAAATCCTAGACTCCGAGCGTCCGCACTTCACCCGTAAGGAAATCAAGGACCACTGGCGACTGGGTTGCCAGTGCAAGGTGAAAGGCGACCTCAAGATCAAGGTGCCCGAGAGCGTCATGGGCGTGAAGGAATGGGAGTGCACTGTAATCTCCAACAAGAACGTGTCGTCGTTCATCAAGGAGTTCATCGTGGCATTGCCCCCGGGAGAGCACATGGACTTCGTCCCCGGCTCTTACGCCCAAATCAAGATTCCAGCCTACGACTGCATCGACTATGACAAGGACTTCGACAAGGACGACATCGGGCAGGAATACATTGGCGCTTGGGAGAGGTTCAACATTTTCTCGCTCAAGGCCCACAACCCGGAGGCCACCATCCGTGCCTACTCCATGGCCAACTACCCGGCAGAGGGCGACCGCATCACTCTGACGGTGCGCATCGCCACCACGCCGTTCAAGCCCAAGCCAGAGGTTGGCTTCATGGATGTGCCTACGGGTATCGCCTCGTCCTATATCTTCTCGCGCAAGCCAGGCGACAAGGTGATCATGAGCGGTCCTTACGGCGACTTCCATCCCATCTTCGACTCCAAGAAGGAGATGATATGGGTGGGCGGTGGCGCCGGCATGGCTCCCCTCCGTGCACAAATCATGCATATGACGAAGACGTTGAAGACACGCGACCGCGAGATGCATTTCTTCTATGGCGCCCGCGCATTGGTCGAGGCTTTCTTCATCGACGATTTTCTGGAATTGGAGAAGGAGTTCCCCAATTTCCATTTCCACCTCGCCCTCGACCGTCCCGACCCCGCCGCCGATGCCGCAGGGGTGAAATACACCGCTGGCTTCGTGCATCAGGTGATGTATGAGACCTATCTCAAGGACCACGAGGCACCTGAGGACATCGAGTACTATATGTGCGGTCCCGGCCCCATGTCGAAGGCCGTGCAGGGAATGCTCGACTCCCTGGGTGTGGAACCGGAAAGCATCATGTTCGACAACTTCGGATAAGAGGGAAGAAGATTGAAGATTGAAAATTGAAAATTAAGAAAGCCGCCCTCAGGGCGGCTTTCTTGCCTTAGGTGCTCGCAAGAATATTCAATTTTCAATATTGAGCCCCCTTTAAAAAGTCCAGTTTGAGCAAATATCGGTGTTAGTTATCCCCTCCCCTGCGAGGGGAGGGGAGATGCGCACCGCCCTTTTGCTCACTTCCCACTTTTTTAAAGTAGACTCAATATTCAATTTTCAATTTACCGAAAAGCTCCTTTTGATTTTGTCGACGTAGGCGTCGATGACGGCGACGGCAGTGATGCTCACCACGTCGCGCACGCTGCTGCCATAGTCGGCGAAGTGGATGGGTTTGTTCAGACCCATCTGTATGGGGCCGATGATTTCGATGTTGGGTTCCAAGGCTTGTATCATCTTGTAGGATGAGCGGGCGCTGGTGAGGTTGGGGAAGATGAGTGTGTTCACATCCATCCCTTTCAGTCGGTTGAAGGGGTAGAGGGTGTCTCGCAGCTCGCGGTCGAGGGCCGTACTGATTTGCATCTCTCCATCGATGGGGAGGTCGGGTGCTTGCTCGTGTATTTTCGCCACTGCCTCGCGCACCTTCCTGGAGCCCACAGACTGGTCGCTGCCGAAGTTGGAGTGGCTGATGAGTGCAATGCGCGGCTGTTCGTTGAAGAATCTCACGGCGGTGGAGGCTAGTTTGGCGATGTCCACCAATTGGTCGGTGTTCGGGTTGTTGTTGATAAGCGTGTCGGCCACGAAGAGGGTGCCTCTCTGTGAGTTGATGATGTGCATGGTGCCGAAATTCTGGTATTCTGGTCTCACGCCGATGATTTCCTTCACCACTTTCAGCGTATTGGAATATTTGGTGTAGAGGCCTGTGATGAATGCGTCGGCATCGCCCGTCTCCACCATCATCATTCCGAAGTAGTTGCGCTCGAACATCTTGTCGTTGGCCTCCTCGAAGGTGTAACCGTCGCGCTGGCGTTTCTCCGTGAGGATGCGTGCGTAGCGCTCGCGGCGTTCCGCCTCTCGGTCGTGTCTCAGGTTGACGATTTCTATTCCTTCCAGCGAGAGGTCGAGTTGTTCGGCGAGTTTTGTGATGCGCTCGTCGTTGCCCAAGAGTATAGGTTGGCATATGCCTTCAGCCTTGGCCTGTACGGCCGCCTTGAGCATGGTGGGGTGGATGCCCTCGGCGAAGACCACACGTTGCGGGTGTGCTCGTGCTGTGTCGTATAGTTTGCGCGTCACTTTCGTCTGGAGGCCGAGCATTTGGCGCAGGTTGTTCTTGTATTCCTCCCAGTCGGTGATGATATGTCTCGCCACTCCGCTGTCGATGGCAGCTTTCGCCACGGCAGCGGAAACCTCTGTGATGAGGCGCGGGTCCACGGGTTTCGGGATGAAATAGGAAGGCCCGAAGGTGAGGTTGTTCACCTTGTAGACATCGTTCACCACGTCGGGAACGGGTTGCTTGGCCAGGTCGGCGATGGCGTGGACGGCAGCCATCTTCATTTCTTCGTTGATGGCGGTGGCGTGCACGTCGAGTGCTCCTCGGAAGATGTATGGGAATCCTATGACGTTGTTGATTTGGTTGGGGTAGTCAGAGCGTCCGGTGGCCATGAGCACGTCGGGTCGGGATTCCATGGCATCCTCGTAAGAGATTTCCGGCACGGGGTTTGCGAGTGCGAAGACGATGGGGTCTTTGGCCATTGAGCGCACCATGTCTTTTGTGAGCACGTTGCCTTTTGAGAGACCCACGAAGACGTCGGCGCCCTTCACCGCCTCTTCCAACGTGTGTACATCGGTGCGGTCTGTTGCGAAGAATCGTTTCTGTTCGTTGAGGTTGTCTCTGTCGCTGGTGATGACACCTTTGGAGTCGAGCATGAGTATGTTCTCTTTCCGTGCCCCG
The DNA here is from genome assembly GCA_017524385.1 of Prevotella sp. Classification (GTDB taxonomy): domain Bacteria; phylum Bacteroidota; class Bacteroidia; order Bacteroidales; family Bacteroidaceae; genus Prevotella. The sequence continues at coordinate 16,609 of JAFWSS010000164.1, read as the reverse complement.
AGTGCCATGTAGAGTTTGGTGCATGAGATGGCAGCCGCTCCGGCGCCGTTCACCACGATGTTCACTTTCGTGATGTCCTTTCCGTTCACCTCAAGGGCGTTTTTCAGGCCTGCGGCTGATATGATGGCGGTGCCGTGCTGGTCGTCGTGCATCACGGGGATGTCGAGTGTGCGTTTCAGCCTTTCCTCGATGTAGAAACATTCGGGAGCTTTGATATCCTCGAGGTTGATGCCGCCGAAGGTGGGTGCGATTTTCTCCACGGCCTCGCAGAATTTCTCCGGGTCTTTCTCTGCCACTTCGATGTCGAAGACGTCGATGCCGCCGTAGATTTTAAACAGCAGCCCTTTGCCTTCCATCACGGGTTTTCCACTCAGCGCACCGATGTCGCCAAGTCCTAGCACCGCCGTGCCGTTGCTGATGACCGCAACGAGGTTGCCTTTGTCGGTGTATTTGTATGCCTCGTCGGGATGCTCTTGTATCTCGAGGCATGGGAAGGCCACGCCGGGAGAATATGCCAGACTCAGGTCGGTCTGTGTGCGGTAGGGTTTCGTGGGGGTGACTTCAATTTTGCCGGGACGGCCGCTTTTGTGGTATTCCAATGCGGCCTCTTTCGTAATCTTTACCATTTTTACCTTGATTATTGATTGGTTCTCAACCTATTGTTTGATTCTTTTCCTGTCTTCTTTTGAAGGTTTGTTTCGTCTTCTTTTGAAGGGTCTCCACCCTGAAAATGATGATGTTTCAACCGAGTTGTTGACAAATTGCTGCAAAATTACTACTTTTTCTTGTAAAAAGTGAATTTTTCCCTAATTTTTGTGACTCTTTATCGCAAAATGCCCGAAAAACATATTGTCGTCCCGAATTAGAGCATATGACCTTTTAGTCCTTATAGTCCGTAGACGATGAATAACGCCAAACCATCCCCCGAAGTCGTAGGGGCGGGTCTTGTGCCCGCCCGACAATCATATTGTCGTCCCGAATAGTTAGGATTATAGGCCTGGTGTCAACGAAAATAATAACATACAATTGACTTTTTTAATGAAATTATGTCGAGGTCCAATTCGGAGAAAAAAAAGTGCCTTGTTAGAATTATTTAGAAAATATGTCGTAACTTTGCACCCATATTTAAAATTGTCATATTATGGATATTAACGAATTTGTAGAGAAGTTTGCAGAACAGTTCGACGACACTGACGAGTCTGAATTCACCCCTTCCACTGTTTTCTCACAACTGGACGAATGGAGTTCGCTGACATCATTGGCCATCATCGCCTTTGTCAGAACGGATTATGGAAAGAAGATTACGGCGCTTGACATCCGCTCCTGCGAGACCATCGAAGACCTTTTCAACCTGGTGAAGAGCAGATGAGATTTCTCACCAGGATGACAGGTTCCGAAGTCAGAATAACCGGTGGGATGAAATAACAGGATAGGAAGTGAAAGAAGCATACATCAAAGCCATAGAGTATTACCTCCCTGAGAGGGTGGTGACGAACGAAAAACTCGTGGAGCACTTCCCGGAAAGGGATGCCGAAAAGGTGACGAAGAAGACAGGAATCAGGAAATGCACGTCGCCGGTGACGACGAGACGGCGGCCTCTTCCTCGTGGCCTGTATCTTGAAGGACAAGCGGCAGCGTAAGTTTGAGAAGAAGCACAAACTCAAGAAAAAGGAGTGGTGGCTGTGGCTGAACCGCATCGTCACCTTCTTCCTTGTGATGCTGGCATTGGTGTCCTTCTGTACCAACACCCTGGGGTTGTGGGGTTGCTTTCATCATAGAGTATTTCATAGAATACAAGAAGACGTCGTATGTGGAGCGTCATTTCCTTCCCTCTCACATCATCATGTGCGTCGCATAGCTCCTGATGATAATATTCATGGGAGAGTTCGAGGGCAATCTGTTCATCTATTTCCAATTCTAAGGCAAGATGAAGAAATTTCTGATATACATGGCTTGGAGGCGTTGACCTACTCTGTATTATTCACACGAATTTCCAATCAAACAGTGTAATGATTCTGAGTTTTTCTATAAAATGTACCTAATAATGCTATCTTGTTGATTTTCAGTGAATGGAATTAAAGACATTTAGAACTTGAGGTGTAATTACGCCCCTAAATACTATATAAAGATTTTTTACCTTTGCTCATTGTCAAACAGTTATGTTATTGGATACAAAACTATGAAAAACTCAGATGATGCCCCTTAGGATCTGTTACATAATAACATTCTTGTAGATGAGTGTGTGAATATGCGTTGCCACCATTGTTATTTGTAATCCTCCACACCGAGAATAGCGTTGATGATGTTTTGACTTGCTGTCTTCCCGTATGGAGGAAGAAGTTCTTCAACATAAAACTTGGAACGCTCTTCTCTTTTTTCATCCACTCCATCTATTATGTTTTGAATGAATTGTTCGATGTCAGCGTGTGTCCTTCCTTTTTTATGTAATTCGAAAGCCCTTTTAACGTAAGGTGAAAGGTTCTCGTTGGAATACTTCTCGTTAATTAAATACATGACGGGGTTGCCCGTAAAAAGGTATTCTACCATAAATGCACCACAATCGTGAATCATGGCGTCTGAATGTTTAAAAAGGTCTAAATACTGACCCTCTTCTATGTGGCTGTTAGGCGCATTTCGCCATGAGGCATAATATGCATCTGTCTTTTCTTTACCCCAAATCCTGACAAGTTTATTATAAAGTAAAGGGTGAGGTTTGAACACGAAATATACTTGATTTTCATATTTTCTTCTCATTTCCAGCATAAACTCACCATTTTCTATAAAAGTGGAAAAATTGTACCCTTTTTTAAATAAAGGGGGAACTGTATGGTGAGGTGCATAAATGATTCGCTTTCTCCCTTTCTTGTCTTGCCAGGGATCAGGGAATTGGTCACTAGGCTGTATTAGGGTGTCTAAAAATGGAAGACCTGTTACTCTGAAGTTGATGCCTCTAAGCCGATGTACCTTTTTATGGGCATCTAGTGTGCTCTGATTCTCATAAAAATGTCTCCAGCTTCTAAGTGATAAATAAGAGTTTATTCCATATGCTTCTAAAGTTGTATGTATGCCATATGGCAGCATAATACAGGGGACGCTTATATTATTTATGATAAGATGTTTCTCATATATTAGATGAACATATGGCTTTTGGTGGATGATAAAATCGGGTTGGACCTGGGACACAAGTGTCTTTTCAGGATCTAAAGACAAATAGTCATATCCTTTATCTTTACAGTATTCTTTAAGTTTGTTTTCTTCGCCTGACATCTCCAAACAAGGAATGATCCCAATAATGGGTTCTATCCTAGGATGTTTTTTCATCTCAAGATAAAGCAGCTCAGTTTTCCATTCAGCTAAGTACTGTAAGACGAAGAGGATTCTTATTTTATCTTTTCTCCTTTTGTTCCAAACCAAACAAGGTAGAAATACTTTGTGATAAAACAAGAATCTCAAATATGAAATATTCTTGATAATGGATGCTTTCAAAGTCATGCTAAATTTGATTTATGATTGACTTAGTGACGAACGTCATTTAGGATTTGAGTGATTTTTGTTGAAGAAATCCCTTTAGTGTATGGGAAATAAATAATCTTTATACCTGCCTTCTCAAATTGCTTTTCATATTCCTTCCATTTTTCTGTACCATACCAATCATCACCAACAAACAAAATGCTGGCACCTAATTTTTTACAAGCAGTAAGCTTGTCCATGTCATATTGTGGCACAGCAGTATCTACATATTTAATACTGCGAACAATTTCTATTCTCTCTTCAAAAGGAATCATAGCTTGTTTTCCCTTATAAGAAACCAACTCGTCAACAGTGACTCCAACAATTAGTTTATCACATAGACCTTTTGCATTTTTCAGCAAATTCAAGTGACCGATGTGAAAAAGGTCGTAAACGCCGGTCGTGTAGCCTATTACCATAGAATGATTATTAAAAATGTATTTATTAAGTTTCTTAAATTGATATAGAATCCATTTCTTTGGCAAAGGTACATTTTTTTTCATTATTAAAGTATCAATAGTTCTGTAAATTATAGTTAAATTCATTAACATTCAAGATGGATTCAATATGAAGAAATGTCGTTTGTCTTTACATAAATTAACTTGAAAAATTTGGCTAATTGCTTGATGTTTAATAACTTTACATCGGATGTCACTCATTGGTAAAGTAAAAATGTCTGACATAATTAGCCAAAAGAGAGGCCTCGCAGATACGTTTCTGTCAAAGCACGCCTCAAAGTTAATCTAAAAAATCAAGTCTCTGTTCATCGAAACGCTAATTCTTTTTGTTGTGATGCAAAAAACTAATTTCACGCAGCTGGGCGCGTTCGGCACGGCCAACGAGAAGACCTATCGCCGCCACTTCGAGGAATGCGGTATGGACACGCTGACGTTCAACCTCTGGATGGCGAAGCAGTATTTCAAGGGCAGTATCGGTGTCAAGGCTCTGACCATCGACCCCAGCTACATCAGCAAGTCGGGCAGGCACGCGCTCGGACTCAGCTACTTCTGGTCCGGTGTTGCAGGAAAGGCCAAATGGGGGCTCGAGATCCTTGGCGTGGGCATCATAGACACGTTCTGGCACGACTGTTTCATGCTCGGCGGATTTCAGCCCCCAAGCATCTTGTCTTTCTTTGTCTCACCGTCACACATTTTCTTGTTGTGTGCCGGATGTTTTTCACATTTCTATATGATAAAGGTGTGGTTTTGAAAAATTAATATGTATCTTTGCATTTTGATAAAGTGTGCTTTGAAAACAAGCCATTGTGAGTCTTTACCTCAGTAATATTGTAAAAACATATATACTATGAAATGTTCTAAATGTGGAGCCGAATTGAAACCAGGCCAGAAGTTCTGCACAAAGTGTGGGACACCAGTGAGTGTGAATAATCCACAGCCTTCGTCAGCTACCAAGCAGCCGACCACTGTTGTGAAATGTACCGGATGTGGAGCTGAATTGAAACCAGGCCAGAAGTTCTGCACAAAGTGTGGGACACCAGTGAGTGTGCCTTCTCAGCAGCAGGGGCAGCCGGGTGAGAAAGGATGGTTCACCAATGGTGTGCGTGCGGTGGCCAATGCCATTACAGGAGGTGCTCTCAACCGTGAAATTGCTAATGAGCAACAGCAGGCATTGGAAAGCCAGAGGCAGAATGAGCAGAACCAACAAGCACGCGATGCTGCAGAGCAGGCCGAGCGTGATGCCGAACGAGTGCGTGACCGACGCAACCAAGAGGCCATCGATGGCATCGACGTGGTGCGCGGACGAGCCATATGGAGCATCCAGCCGGGTCAGATTGCCCGTCGGGTGACTGAAAGCGAGTTCTACGAGATTGAGGAGATGAGAGGCGTCATCATCCAGGAAGGCTGTTCTGCCATTGTTTATTTAGATGGCAATTTGGTAGGAATGCTTTCCGGGGGAGCCTATACGTTCTATGCGAAAACAGAGGCAGAGAGAATGGCGGAGCGAGAAGCCGCCGAGCAGCAGTTGGATTACGAGGAGCGTCGTCAGCGACAGGGAGAGTCTTTCATGGACCGTGGCCTATTCGGCACCATCGGCATCGCACTGAGCACCATCCGCCGCTTCTTCTTTGGCAACAAGAAAGGTGAGACAGAGCAGAAGAGACGCGCGCGTCAGGAGCGGGTGGAGCGTATCTTGAGAGAAAACAACCAGGCAAAACTCGTTCGTGTGTATTTGGTGAGTGATCGTTTGATAACGCTTACCTTTGGTGGGAAGAAGAATCCGGAAGGAGGCATCGATTTCGCTCCTTTCACAGTGGAGACTAAAATTCTTGATGTTGACATCGCCGTTTCCTTGCAGATGCAAATCACGAACATCAACCTGTTTCTTGCCAATTACCTGGCCGACAGCGACAGCGTGACCACCAATCAGATTCAACAGATGCTGATGCCTTCCATCCAGGCCCTTCTCCGTCAGATGCTCCGCAATCTTGACTATCAGCAGGAAGGCCTTCCCCTGCCGATTGTCAGCAACATGCGCATCCGTATTCAAAATATGATCAACGAGCAGATGCAGGGCATCCAGTGCATCCGCATCCTGCAAATCACCGACCAGTCTGCCGACTTCGAGCGTTTCCGCCAGGTGGAGCGTGAACTGTATTGCACGGAACGTGAACTGGGTTACTTGCAGCGCACGGGAGAATTCCGCAACCGCCTGGCTATCGAGACCAACAAACAGGAGATCGACAAGGCCGTCAGCGATGAGGATTTGCGCTACACCCTTCAGCAGATCAACCAAGACAGACTCTTGCATGAAGACGAGATGGAGGAGTTTGTGCTGATGCTCAGTGCTCAGAAGCGCCTTCGTCAGGCCAAGAGCCAGGAAGAGGTATACGAGGCACTCCTCGACCTCAAGAAGAATCGGTTGGTGAAGGAGGACGAGATGGCTGCATTGGAAGACGCTCTTCTCCACAAAAAGATTGAGCGCATTTCGTTGACGGAGATCATGCGCATCCAGCACCAACAAAGCATTGAAGACGCACGGCTGAAGGCACAATGGGCACTCGGCGACCAGAAGCAAGACCACGACTGGGAGCGTGAGGACTTGCAGCGCCGCCGCAACTGGGGTATCGAGGATGAAGAGCGCGAGCGTGCGTGGATGCATGAGGAGCAGGAGTACAACCGTATGTTCAACCGTGCCCAGCAGCAGGATGAATATGTGTGGCAGCGTCGCATCCGTGAGGAAGACCATGCCTGGCAGCAAGAGGAGCGTCGGCGAGAGGCCGAGTGGCAGCAGCGCCAGCGTGAGGAGCAGGTGCGTCGTGAGAACGCACAGACGGAATACGACCGTCAACGGCAGGACAAATTCGACGATGTGGAGGTCTTGGCACGCAAAGCCGCCATTGCCCAGCGCAACATGCAGGCCATGAAGGATGCAGAATTCCGTGACCGCCAAGAGCAGAACCGCTCAGAAGAGGCGCTCCACGGTATGGACGTTCAGAGAGAAACCAAACGCGACAACCTCTTTGCCAATATGACAGCAGAACAAATCCGTGCAGCACAGTTGGACCATCTTGCAGGGGATGCCCAGGTGGCGATGGCCAATGCTTATAGCAAGGATGGTGAGAATGAGTTGCTCAAGCAGCAGGCGGAAAGGGATCGCAAGGCGGCGGAGGAAAGAGAAAAAGCTGCTGCCAAGGAAAAGGCAGACCTTATGGATTTTGCGAAGGATATGGCTGGGATGGTCAGAGATACTGCCATTTCTGTCGGTAGTGCCCAACAAGCCATGCAGCAGCAACGTGCCGATGAGTATCGTGAGGATGCCCAACGACAGCAAGACCGTATGGACCATACGATGGACCAAGCCCTCAACTACACCACCCGTGCCCATCAGGCCGACTCACTGAGTGCCGCACAGGCCATGGGTGGCGCACCGCAAGGCGTACAGCAAGCACCTCAGCAACAACCCTATCCACCGCAGGGTCAGCAACCAGAGCCTCAGCCTGTAAATCCCACAGAGCCTGCCTCTGGAAACCACCGCTTCTGTCCCAGTTGTGGTTCAGAAATCTCAGACGACGATTTATACTGCCCGGAGTGTAGCAGCAAACTATAGGATGGATTAATAAACAGATCATTCGGTTCTCTGGCCATAAGAAGCAAAGAATGTTCATAGCAACAAACATTGCGTCTGTAGGGTCGGGATTTGTGTGCGCCCGTTGCCAAGAATGTTTAGTGCTACAAATGGCGCGGAGACGGGAGCCAATAACCCATAAAACCATAGCATAATCATGATTTGTCCAAAGTGCAACAAACAATATCATAACGAAAAGTTTTGTCCCGAATGTGGTGTTGCTCTTGTCGAGGAATCACCACGTCAACAAGACACAAGCGCGTCCCTGAACATTGGCGACGCCAACGCCTTCAATGGCGAGGTCCATATGGCCGACAGCCATGACGTGCACAATGAAGACCATAGTGTGCACAATATCTCAAACACCAGTTCCACGGTCAACAACATCACCAATGTTGCTGTTCAGAGGACGGAGATGGAGATGCTGCAGGAGCGCAAGACACGTTATCTCAATGCTTGCAAGCGTGCCTATGAAGACAATGTGCTGGAACCATCGGAAAAGATGGAGTTGGACAGGCTTCGTCTTGATTTGGGACTTGATGAGGCGACCGCCGACAGCCTTTTGGAGCAGGTGCGACAGATGACTTTGCGCAGGCCATTGAAAACCGAGTTGACTGATATTGGGAAAATCAAACTGAAGCGGTTGAATGATGCTTTGAAAAAGAACGATGTTGAGGCCATCATGCAGCAGTTGGACAGTATAGGGGTGCTGGCAGGGAAATTCGCTAATGACGAATTGCAATACAAATACTATTTGGTATTGGCCGCCTTGAACCACAAGAAGTGCATCGAGAGATTCGAGATGTCGAAGGTCGATAATTATTGGATGTCGTTCTGGAGTTATTTGGCTTATTTGAAAGCGGAAAAACCTGTTGAGGCATCCGAGGTGTTATATTCTCTGGGTGACAAGTTTCCCCAGTATCCTGAAGACAACATCAAACTGCTCGCTGCTGCTGGTTCGCTCGTCAAGAATGGAAAAGACGAGGCGCTTGAATATTTAAATAATGTGACAGGTGATTATTCTCCGGTCTTGCAGCGATTCGCCGATACGGTTTTCTTGTTGTTGGAGCCTGAGGTGGCCAAGGAAATGGGTGCCACCGAGCAGGATTGTGCCTTCTTCCTCTTTAACTTCTTCGGACAAGTGGATCCAATGGTCAAGATTGAAAGGGATGCACGTAAGAAAGCCGAGGAGGAAGCACGGCAAAAGGCAGAAAGGGAGCTTAGAAAGAGGGCAGAGGAAGAAGCACGGAAGAGAGTCGAAGAAGAGGCCCGGAAGAGAGTCGAAGAAGAGACACGGAAGAGGGTTGAGGAAGCACGTAAGAAGGCGGAGGAGGAAGCACGTAAGAAGGCGGAGGAAGAAGCACGTCAGAGGGCGGAGGAAGAAGCACGTCAAAAGGCAGAAGCTCGCAAGAAAGCAGAAGCTCGCAAGAAAGCAGAAGCTCGCAAGAAGGCAGAGGCTCTCAAAAGGGCAGAGTCTCGGCAAAAGGCTGAGAGCGAGTCTGAAAATAAAGAAAAAGATGGTGAGGAAAGTGATAAGCAGAAAGGTGAGCTGATTTCTCAAATCATAGGATTCGTTGTCATGTTGGCCGTAGGAGGATTGATTTTCTATTTTTATGCTCATGAAAGGTTTGGAGGTTTTTGGGGTTTTCTATATTCCTTTTTCTGGTACATTACATTACCATTCCATTTTATCATTTGGATTATTGGGTTGATATTGAAATTATTTTTCTAATCACAGAATGCCTACAATTGTTTCTTTCACTGATCCCGTTGCTTACTTCATCTCGAATGACAAGAAAAAGCAGATGTGTTTTCTTTAAGTAGAGCGTTCGACTACAACATAGGAATAAAAGACGATAATGTTACAAAATAAGTGACGATTAAAAAATAAACTGGGATGAATAATAAAGAACACGAATTATCATGAATTAACCAAAAATTCTGACGCACAGCAATTTATGATTAATTGTATGGTAATTATATGTTATAATAATACCAAGTTCTTTTTCTTTTACTAAATAAAGCAAATTATGGACATAGACGAGCAACTTAACAGGTTACAATCTGAACTAGACGACCAATTGTCGCAATTTGGGTTGAGTAACTCCCAACAAGAACGCCATACGTCAGGAGGGAGAGAGTTGAATTATTGTCCGGAATGTGGGACGAAAGTGGATGCGGGCACGAACTTCTGCCCCAACTGCGGAAGCAAGTTGAAAGAGGGTGCCTCTTCATATAATGATGCGGATAAACCAAATCATTGGGATGACAGCAGGACAGATGAGGGCATCATCTGGACCGACACGTCAGAATTGGCACGAAAATATGGCACCAGTTGCGACGAAGTAGAAGCGCTGCTGATGAAATTCATCTCCGACAACGAGGAGTTGGGAGTGGAATGGCATCTGCTCGACATGGCCAGCCGCCAGCACGAATTGGGAGAAGCCACGTGGATGGACTACAGCGACGTGTTGCAGAAGTATATCTCCGACAAGGACATCACCCCCGGCCCGCATCTCTCGCTGTTCATCATCGGCGGCAACGACGTGATTCCACAGCCCGCGGAGGCCAACCCATGCTATGAAGGGTCGGAATGGTATGACGACAATTACCAGGACCATGTCTATGCCGACTTCTACTATTGCTTCTATGGGCGGTTGCAACTCGACTTTCTCGATTTCAGGAAGGCGCGATGCAATGTGGCCCGTCTGCCTTTGGAAACAGGCGAGATGGAGACATCCTTGGAGGAAGACTTGCAGGCCTATTTCAATCTCAGCAACATGGTCACCGAGGAGGGTGGCATCAAGATAGGGCGAGCCGTGATGACCTCCTTCTACGACTGGATACCCGCCAGCCGAGAGATGTCGCGCAACCTGCCCACCGAGCATATGGACAACGAAGACCATGTGGTGCTCGACAATATGTTTCTCAGCCCTTTGATCATGGAGGACATGGCAGAGGAACTCAGTGAGATGTACTACGAAAAACTGTCGGAGGCCGACATGCTGATGTTCAACCTCCATGGAACCTGCCACCCCGATTATTCAGGATTCTACAGCAGTGACCTGGCTTTCAGCATCGACATGTTGCAGGAAAGCAATGCCCGCATCTTCAATACTGTGGCTTGCTGGGGTGGGAGATACATCAGATACAGCCGTGAGCAGAGCATGTTGCTCTCTGCCATGCATGGCAGGGGAGTGCTACTCTATAGCGGTGCTTGTGTGCCGGCATGGGGTAAATGCCAGAAATTCCAGAGCGACAGTACATGGCGCATCAACCCTGCCGCCTACAGCGAGACATTCATGGCTCGTTTCGCCGAATATGAATGTTTGGGTACGATGACTGCTGGCGAGGCTTTTCTGAAGGCCAAGTGCGACTACTATAATTCTAGCCGCCAGATAGAGGAGGATGAACTGACCTTGGGCACGGTGCTCATGTTCAACCTCTATGGAAACCCGAAACTACGGACCGTGCCTGATGTCAACGCCATCGCCCATATACAGGAAGATGATGGTTCGAAACATCATTGCATTCCCTTCCGCAAGATGAAGCGCACGGTGGTGATGAGGTCTCAGAAAGAGAACGGTGGCACGAAGTCGTTACTCGAAGAGGTGCGTGGCAGGGTGGATGGCAATCTGCGCATGATCCATGACACCATCACCAAACAACTCTACCAACAACTGGGTGTGGAGCCCCGCGACCTATACAGTGTGGAGCATTTCGAGACCACCGATGCTGAAGGCCACCCTGAGAAAGGATATCTCTACAACTATGGCAAACAGGAGGGTGTCATCCGTTCACAAATCAGGGCTCGTCTTGATGAAAACGGCCGGCTGCTTGATGCCATTCAAGCCAAATAACCCGTTTGACACATCCAGGTATTGTATGTTTTATAGTTATTCGATGAATAGAGTCATTAGCAACATCTGAAAAACGTCATGTCACAAAATACTTTTTTGAAGGAAGGCACCACGCTGCAAGGAATAAAATACGTAATCCGCAAGAAATTGGGCCAGGGTGGTTTCGGTATCACCTACGAAGGTGAGCAGGTGCTCCTTGGCAAGCGCGTGGTCTTGAAGGAGTGCTTTTTGAACGGTGTCTGCGACCGTGAAGATGACGAGAAGTCGGTTTTCGTGTTGAGGAGCAACCGTGAGTTTTTTATGAAACAAAAGAAAAGGTTCCTTGACGAGGCCCGTCGGTTGGCCCAACTCTCCAATCCTCACATTGTGCAGGTTTATGACCTGTTCGAGGAGAACGGCACTGCCTACTATGTGATGGACTTCATCGATGGCAAGAACCTCGCCGACCTGCTCAACCTGTCGGGAAGGCCTTTCAACGAGAGTATGGTGATGGAAATCCTTGAACAGATGCTTGATGCCCTCAATTGCATCCATAACCAAAGACCGCAGCTCTGCCATCTTGACATCAAACCTGCCAACATCATGCTGGGTTATGGAAACAGGACGGTGCTGGTCGACTTTGGTGCTAGCAAATATGTCTCCACCTACGACGAAGAGAAGTCGTCTTCCACATCCATTGCCTACACTCCCGGTTACGCACCCATCGAACAACTGGCGGGCATCAGGGCAGACATGGGGCCTTGGACAGACTTCTACGCCCTTGGTGCAACGCTGTTCAACCTTCTCACTGGTAAGAAGCCGGCAAACCCTTCTGCCATCAACAACGACTCCACGCCAGACAAGAGCGATTCCATCCCGTTGCCTCCTTCGGTGAGCCCTCGTATGCGCCAACTCGTCGTCTGGATGATGACCCCCAACCAAAACGGCCGCCCTCAGTCGGTGGAGGAGATATTGAGGTTTCTTGGGAAATCCTCTGGTGAAAAGCGGGAGGACGAAAACTCCAGTGCGACGATTCTGGATGAGACCACAGAGGTGAAGATTGATGGATTCTTCAGCGGAGTGAAGGAGGAAGAAACCTCCATTGATATGGGCGATGAGTCTTTTGTTGGGGAAGCGATGGGGAAATTGTATTCCTATAGTCGTGAAGAGATCGAGCAATATGGCATTTCTGTTATTTCTATTTCACATGGTCATGGCGTCACCATATATTACAGGGGTTACACCTATGAATGTGATGTAGACCTCGTGTCGAAACTAAGGTCATTCAGTGATGTGGAATCCTCCATGAGACTTTTCAAGGCTTCCCTTCGTGTGAAAGATGGTCGGCGGACAGATTTGGTAACATATTTGAATGGCAACAGAGACACGATAGCCCATGCTTTCAATATGATTACCTTTTGCAGCGAATCCGACCTTTTCGAAATCTTCCGTTTGCAACAAAGTCCTTCTGTCTTTGGCGACTATCGCATAGAGATGGAAATGCAGTTGATTCCACTTTGTTTTGATGCAAACGAGGATTGCGCTTATAGCTTTGAATATCAATGCCAATATTGTGACGTGTTGCAAGGAGGGAGTGTTGCAGAGATATACCAGTCAGGCTTTATAGGTGAGAGGAAAAACAATTTTGCAGAGTGGGTTTTCGTGGAAAATGAGCCTGTTGTCAAAAAATTGTCTGCGTTTGAAGGGTTTGCATCTTTGGTGTTGGGAGCAATCATCCAATATAACATCTTTAATCACTATCTAACAGACGAAACCGTTTTGCTCTCCATGTTTCCTTTTGATATCAATGCAGAAATATGGATTAATGGTTCTTATAGGGATGCTCTCAACTTGATGGAAAGCATGACAACCATACCATTCAAGAAGACTTATCCTATAAAGGATGATAATTGTTCTTCCATTGTCATAGTTTTTCTTGGAAAACGTTTCAAGATAGATGTTCAGGAATTGTTCGGCTACACCCCCAAGTCTTTGAAAATCCTTTGTGATGTTAATTTGTCGCATAGAATTAAATACATTTTAATAGATGTAAAACAAGGAAAGGAGGTCTCCATACTTCAAACAGAACTGTTGAACCATGAAATATGACAAGTCGTCAAAATCCATGTTCACTTGCATTGGGGGAGAAGCTCATTAATTGGCCCCAGGTTTAATTCTTGATATCCACACCGCCGATGAAGTTGCTGGCGACAATGTGCAGGCATGGGGTTTTCGGGTCGGTGTTGTGTATGGCACTGTTGCCGACACCGCCGATGAAACTGCGGCTTTTCACCAGCACGTTGACATGGGTGGGTACGAATAGTTCAATGCCACCGCAGAAGGTGTGTATGTCTATCTCCTCATCCTCGGTGATGACAGCTACAAATGAAGACCTAACGCTTCTTTCCTGTTGGTCACAGGACAGGGATTGCACAATCGGTAATAAGCAGCACAAAAAAGTGAGGAATGATATTCTTCTTTTTGCGAAAGATGATGTTATACCTATAAAAAAACCACCTGTATCAAATTTTAGACCTACCTTTGCATCACAAATCAATCGTTCTTTGATTTTTTGATACACCCCTTGATAGCCTTGAACTGTTACCAGGTTGATCATATGGAATCTTGCTTTCGGCGCATCATCGAATGACTCTTTTTTCATATCAATAATATATGCCATCAACTTTTGCAAGTAGGTGAAATGAGGAGTGAACTCCTCTTAGCCTCCTCATGAACTCTTGAAAAAAGAGCGAATTCAAATTATAAATATACCATATTCACATAAACAGAAAAGGATGTTTGACGAAGATTTTGATTACATTGCCCCCGATTACAACGAAGAGTACGAAGAACCAGAGACATGGACCCTCATTTCCGCCCTTGACAGGGTGTTGAACGAGGCAATTGGCTCTAACCTCTCGAAAAAGTTCTGGAATGATTGCAAGAACCCATTGGAATACTTGACGAAGGAGCTGGAAATGACAAGGATGCAGGTGGTAGTGTTTGCGATACTTGTGGAATGCGGCGAGGCTTTGACATGGAAAGGTTTTGCCAAATGCCTAAGGTGCAGCCGTCTTTCCATTATGAGCTATTCCAACGAGATAGAGGAGTTGGTGGCTAGGCGTTGGGTCATACGCAACAATGTTAACGAGTGCGGAACCTTCTTTGACAGTTTCCGTGTGGCCGATGGGCTGGTGAATGCACTACAGGAGAACAAACCGTTTGTACCAGAGAAAATAGACGGTCTGGAACTCGGAACATTTGTTAACAAGATGGTGAAGTATGTCAACAAAAATGTCATAAGCCTGAACTCGAGGGTGTGTGACGATGCGAAATGGATGCTCATGATGTGTGAGGCCAACACCCATTTGCCGTTGTGCACCGAGGCGCTCAAATTAAAAAGCAACCAGGACGACCTTCTGCTTTTCATGATGATGGTCTGCAATTATGCCGAATGGGGAGGGACGGAGACAGAAGGTCTTCAGCTTTCCACTATAGATGAGGTGTTCCGCGACAGCTATTATGTCGACGCCATGAAAGATGCGCTTCAACAAGGTCGGCATATGTTGTTCAGTGAGGGTTGGATAGGACATGCTTTCGAGGGTGGCTTGGCAAACACAAACTGTTACGTCATAACGCGTCGATGCAAGGAAGAACTGCTCGACGGTTTCACCCCCAATGGGCTGAGGAATGCCAACAACCTGTCTTTGCAAGGTTTGACACGACACACGCTCATTAAGGAGAAGGCCATGTTCTACAACATGGTAGAACAACAGCAGATAGAGCGTCTGACAAGCCTGCTAAGTCAGGAAAGACTTCCCGACATACAGCAGAGGTTGGAGGAACAGGGTATGCGCAAAGGGTTCGCCTGCCTCTTCTACGGTGCTCCGGGCACGGGTAAGACGGAGACTGTGCTGCAGATAGCACGACTTACGGGTCGCGACATTATGCAGGTGGACATTGCTGGCATGCGCGACAAATACGTGGGGGAGAGCGAGAAGAACATAAAGATGGTGTTCGAGCGTTACCGTGAGGCATGCAAGCGTAGCGAGGTGATGCCCATTCTCTTCTTCAACGAGGCCGATGCGCTTTTCAGCAAACGCAATGAGAACGTGGAGACGTCGGTGGACAAGATGGACAACGCCATGCAGAACATTATCCTGCAGGAGTTGGAGGACTTGGAAGGCATTCTCATTGCCACTACCAACCTCACGTCCAACCTCGACAACGCTTTCGAGCGGAGGTTCCTCTTCAAGGTGGAGTTCCATATGCCCGGGGTGTCGGTGAAGCAACAGTTGTGGAGCTCCATGCTGCAAGGCATTACCGAGGAGGATGCACGTCGGTTGGCTATGAGTTACAACTTCTCAGGCGGACAGATTGAGAACATTGCACGCAAGCGCACGATAGGCTTCATACTGTCGGGAAAGCAAACGTCGATAGAGGATATTGAGGGGTACTGCAAGGCGGAGGTCATGGGCAGGAGTAATAATGCAGAGTCTGTCATCGGTTTTCGATGACAGGCTTTTCCTTCCGCCATCCACTGCTTGTCAACAAGGAGACGATGGAGATGATTGACGAGGAGAAAAAGAAAGGCATGAAGTTCTATGGCCTCAATATCGGCGACCATGTGGACGAGGGACGTCATGGCTTTCCCATCCCTCCTCAAAGCTGTGGTCGGATGATTCCGGGTTTGTCAGTCCTTTCCAGGTATGCAACTCCCTTTGGGAGTTCTCCAACGGGGTACGCAAGGAAGTGAAATGAGGGGATGCAAAGGCATCCCCTCTAGTGTTGACGCTAGTGTATGGCGTCTATATTATCCTTGACATTTTGCAAAGGTAACACTTTTGTGTGATATTTCCAAATTTGAGTCCACTTGAAAAAGTAGAACGTGAACAAAAGGGCTTTTAAAGTGTTTTTTTCAGTTGTAAGCAATCCTTGTTTCGTGTATCAATTAATGAAAAATTCGTGATAATTCGTGTTACAGATAATTCGTGTAACATTAAATTTATGATTATCCGCATCTTTCCGATAATGCCCTGTAGGGGCATAAGCCTTTCATCTACAAATGCTTATGCCCCTACAGGGCGACTATGAACATCTTGACACCCAAGGCGTTGCCTTGGGCTATGTGCTTGCTGGCCTTTCAGGCCGCCCTTCGGATACAAGCGGATAAT
>JAFWSS010000163.1 GCA_017524385.1 Prevotella sp. | reverse complement strand
TTGGTCAAAGACCCCACCCCTGCCCCTCCCCTCGAGGGGAGGGGATATGAACACTCCGGGTGTAATCACGGCCTCTTGGAGACACAAAAGACCTTCGTTACTCTAACGATTTTGGTCAAAGACCTTTGTTACTCTAAGATTTTGGTCAAAGACCTTCGTTACTCTAACGATTTTAGTCAAAGACCCCACCCCTGCCCCTCCCCTCGAGGGGAGGGGATATGAATACTCCGGGTGTAATCACGGCCTCTTGGCGTAGCGACGCTGGGAAGCGTCGCCCCCTAAATGAACACCACCCCTTGGCGTTCGGGCGGGCACAAGACCCGCCCCTACAACTTCGGGGGAAGTGCAGCCAATCTCAAATCTCAATTCAAACTCAATCTCAATTCTCAAATCAATCTCAAATCTAAATTTTCAATCTTCAATTTTCAATCTTCAATCTTCAATCTTCAATCTTTTTCACTCATGCACGTGGAGGTTCCAGCCAAGGTAGGTGTCGATGGCCTCGTTGAGGATGTCTACGACATCGGTGCGACACATGGCGACGTGGTGCTCAAACCCGTTCTTGCAGATGTATTTCATCAACTGCTGCAGATGCTCCACCTTGGTGACGGCGATGCATCCATCCATGCCGTAAGGCTCGTCGGTGATGACCCCCTTTCCGAGGTATGCCTTGATGCATCCCTTCGGGTCGTCTGTGGAGATGCGGAAGAAGGTGAAGTCGCCAGCGGCCACCTTGGCATATACGGCTCCGAAGGTGTTGACCTTGCCCAAGGTGCGTCCCAACACGCCGAGCGGTCCCAGACGGAGGTTGTTTTGGACGAACGACTTAGGGAAGTTGCCACAATGGGTGCATACACATTTGTCTCTTTCCTCAGCGAAGTTGTTGTTCCAGTCGAGCAAGGCGGGCGCCTTTCCCGATGCGAGGGCGAGGGCATACATGGATACCGCCCCTGCGATGTCCGTCTCACAGGCCGCGGGGATGAGTTTGTCACTAAGCATCGACATGGTGACACAAGCGGCACAGCCGAAGTTCTGCTCCAGCGAGTCCCAACACTGAATGGCCACGGCCTGCACATCGTTGGCTTTTATCCATTGCTCCACCGCCACGCCAAACTTCGCCTGTAGTTTGAGTTTCTCGCGGTAGTTCTCCGGCACCTCGGCATAGTGACTCACCCGTTGGCACATCTCCACGAAGGCGGGGTCGTCGTCGTTGATTTTCTGTGCTGCAAAGAGTATTTCCGACAAGTCGGCCGGTACGACGGTGATGCCATAGCGTTGCAAGAGTTTCTCACTGGCCCTGCAGGTGTTGAATCCCAAGGGGCGCGTCCCTATCTGTCCGATGCGGCAATGGCGCAAGCCGTTGACCACGCGGCAGATGGCGGCAAACTTCTCCAGGTCCTTCGCCAGCAGCGGGCTATAGATGGAATAGGTGTGCAAGGTGGTGTCGGTGAATGGGATGCCATATTGGTAGAGGTTGTTGCAGACAGAGATTTTTCCGCAAAAAGCGTCCCTCCTGCTGTCGAGGTCCACCTTGTCGTTCTCGTCATCGCAAGCCTGTACGAGCACCGGCACGTTGAGTTCTGCATCGCTGATGGCATTGATGATGCCGATTTCGAAGCCGAAATTGGGCAGTGAGACAACGATGCCGTCAATCTCATCGCGGTGCTCACGAAACTGCCTTGCCACCTTCAGTCCATCCTCTCGGGTCTCTATGCTGCTGCTTCCGGTTGGTGTGGCATCCTCGGGCAGGATGACGTATTCGTAGCCCAGGTCGTCCATAGTCTTGAGCAACTGCTTTCTCACGTCTCTCGCCAATTCTGAATTAAAATACGCGCGTGTCCCTATGATCACGCCGAAACAAGTCTTTCCGTTTTTCATATTTGTCTTATTATAGTTAGGTTTTTAATAAATCTCTTTCACGATTTGGCTTCTTCCTTTCTCATTCCGAAATTCAGAATTTGAGATTTGTGAGCCTCCTCTTTTTATCCCGAATTTGAGAATTTGAGATTTGTGAGCCTCATCTCTTTATCCCGAATTTGAGAATTTGAGAATTGTGAGCCTTCTCTTTATCCCGAGTTTGCGAATTTGAGATTTGTGAGTCTCCTCTTTTTATCCCGAATTTGAGAATTTGAGAATTGTGAGCCTTCTCTTTTTATCCCGAATTTGCGAATTTGAGAATTAATTGTGAGCCTTCTCTCTTTATCCCGAATTTGAGAATTTGAGAATTGTGAGTCTCCTCTCTTTATCCCGAATTTGCGAATTTGAGAATTATGAGCCTTCTCTTTATCCCGAATTTGCGAATTTGAGATTTGTGAGCCTTCTCTTTTTATCCCGAATTTGCGAATTTGAGATTTGTGAGCCTTCTCTTTTTCACTTTTTGATGATTTGCACGATTTGAATCCGGGAAGAAGAAATTCTCTAATTCTCTAATTCGGGATGGAGTCGGAGTTATCAGAATTATCGGAATTATCGGAGTTATCAGAAATATCGGAGTTATCGGAAATTCTCTAATTCTCTAATTCGGGATGAAGTCGGAGTTATCAGAATTATCGGAGTTATCGGAAATTCTCTAATTCTCTAATTTGGGATGGGGTCGGAGTTATCAGAATTATCGGAATTATCGGAAATCCTCCAATTCTCTAATTCGGGATGGAGTCTCCTATTCCCTATTTCGTGATTTTCAAGACAGCCTCACGCCATCCTTGATAGCGAGAATCCATCTGTGCTGATGCGTTGGGAGCAAAGGTCCTGACAACCTTTCTGAAGGGAGTCACTTGACTGAAATCCGTCCATTGCCGGCGAGCGAATCCATTCATGACCACCGCTCCCAAAGCCGAGGCGTCCTCCACCTCGGTGCAGACGACCGGCGTGCCGAGCAAATCGGCCTGGAACTGCATGAGGAACAGGTTTTTCGTCGGTCCGCCGTCGGCGCAGATTTCGTTGAGTTTTCCTCCCGTGGCCTTTTCCATCACCCCCACCAGGTCGCTCACCTGATAGGCGATGGACTCCAATGCCGCCCTGAGCACATGCGCCCTTGTCGTGGCGAATGTCATACCCACGATGGCCGCCTTGGCGTCGGGTTTCCACCACGGCGCACCAAGACCAGCGAAAGCCGGAACGACGTAGACGCCCTCTGTGGACTCCACGGTGACCGCCTCCTTCTCCATCTCTCTCGGGTGGTTGACGAGTTTCAGTTGGTCGGCCATCCATTTTAGAGTGGCCCCCGTGCTGTATATGTTTCCCTCATAGCCATAGAAATGCCTTCCGAGAGCGGAGAATCCCACCGAAGTCACCAGTCCTTCCGGAGCCGCCAAAGGTTTCTCCCCGATGTTGACCATTACCGACGACCCCGTGCCGTAGGTGGCCTTTCCCGACCCCGGGGAGAAGCACATCTGTCCTACGAGAGCGCCATGGGAGTCGCCGAGCACGCCTGCGATGGTGATGGGTTTGCGGAAAACGCCCTCGACGGTTGTCTCACCAAAGACGGCATCGCACGGCACCACCTCGGCCATCATGGAACGCGGAATGCCGAAAAGTTGGAGCAACTCGTCATCCCACAGCATGGTGTGTATGTTGAAGAGCATGGTGCGTGAGGCGTTGGTGGTGTCGGTGAGGAAACTTTTTCCTTTCGTCAGTTTCCACACGAGCCAGGTGTCGATGGTGCCCATCAAGAGTCGTCCCTCGTCGGCCGCCTGGCGCGCACCCTCCACGTTGTCGAGCACCCACCTTACCCCTGATGCGGAGAAGTTGGGGTCGATAAGTAGCCCGCTTCTTTCCATCACCATCGGTGCATGGCCTTGTTCGCGCAACTGCCGGCAGAGAGCGGCGCCACGGTTGTCCTGCCATACGAGTGCATTGTAAACGGGTTTGGAGGTGACTTTGTCCCACACCACGACGGTCTCCCGCTGGTTGGTGATGGCAAGGGAGTAGTCATCGTCCTCCCTGTCTTTCACCAGTTGGCCGATGGCTTTCACCATATTGTCGTATATTTCCTCGGGGTCGTGCTCCACCCATCCTGCTTGTGGATAATGCTGTTGGTGGTCTACGTCGCACCTGTCGAGCATACGGCATTGCTCGTCGAAGAGCATGGCCTTTGTCGATGACGTGCTTTGGTCTATGGCGATGATTCTTTTCATGATTCAGGAGGGTTAAATAATTAATAATTAATAATTTATAATTTAAAATTAAAAAGAGGGGTTCTCCCTCGCCCCCGGCCTGCGGCCACCCCCTCTCGGGCAGAGGGGGAGGAGTTAAAGGGACATATGTTCACTTCGTTGGGGAGTTTTAAGACGCCTTATATTTCCTTATTTGCTGAAGTAGCGTTTCAGAGTCTTCCCTTTGCAGCCAGAGTGTCGTAATTGTTGTTGAGGTTTCTCCAATCAACCTTGTTCTTGGTGGGAATGGCGTTGATGTATTTCTCAATGTTGGTGTAACCATCACCGTTGCAGTCCTTGACGGCGTCCGAGGGGTCGTTGGGGTCGAGTCCGTTTTCCTTCTCCCATTCATCGGGCATTCCGTCACCGTCGGTATCCACGCGAGGCGACCAATTACTGAAGTCGGGATAGCCCCCCATCTGCCTTGGGTCGGTGATGATGCCCTGCTTGTAGGAATCCTTCGGCAAACGACGGTATTTGAACAGTCCGTCCTCATCCTGCGACTTCTGGTGCAGTCCCCACATGTCGCCATAGGGGTTGTCCTTCACCTTCTTCTCATACTTGTCCACATAGTAGGGCACGCCGGTGCGCACCTCCTCTGTGATGCGCTGGTCTACGATGTCACGGCAAGGAACGGTAGCCCCTACGTTGTCGAGCACCCACTGGAAGGCCTTCTCCGCCCCCATGATGGTGACGAAAGGCATCTCGAAAGGTTCGTCTGAGCGCATCAGTGCCAACTCGGTCTCGTCCATCTCCCCGTCCTTGTCGGCTGTCTGAATGCCACCGTTCCAGTTGTCCTTGCAGATTTCCGGGAAGCCCTCCATGATGTTTCCTGTGGCATAAATCCTTCCAAACTGCTTGAAGGGGAAGAGGTTGACGCTTCTGCTCTCCGACTTGATGATGCGGTGTCCCACCGGGGTATCCTTTGGTGTCAGCGGTCCTGGTTTGTAATAGTTGTTGATGAAGTTGGACATGGTGGTGTACTCCCCACCGTCGGCGGTGCGGTGCACCCAGTTGTAGACGACGTTGTTGATGAAATTGAACACGCCCCCCCACCCTATTGACGGGTTTCTTCCGGTGTTGTCGGCCCAGAGGTTGCGCATGAAAGTGGTGTTCTCCCCTCCGATGGTGGAACCGAAGGAATGGTTCCAAGTGTCGAGTGCCTTTGCTGATATGGTGTTCTGTATGGTGACGTTGACGGTGGGTTCCTTCCTTTTGTCCTTTCCGTCGCCGAGGTCGAACATATGCCGGTAGAAGGAGATGTTCTCGTCCAATCCCCACTCGCATGAGCAGTGGTCTATCATGATGTTCCCCACGGGGTTTCCACCGAAAGAGTCCTCCCTGTGCCAGACGAGGGTCTCCCCCCTTCTGAAGCGCATGTGCCTGACGATGACATCGTGGGTGTCCACCTGGAAGGATTCACCAGCGATGATGACGCCGTCGCCCGGTGCGGTCTGTCCGGCGATGGTGATGTATGGTGCCCTGACGAAGATGGGCGACTTGAGTCGGATGATGCCGGAGACATTGAAGACAACGATGCGCGCCCCACCTTGTTCACAAGCCCATCGGAAAGACCCGGGGCCGTCGTCGTTGAGGTTGGTGACGGTGAGCACCTTGCCCCCGCGTCCGCCAAAGGTGTACATCCCACCTCCCTCAGCACCGGGGAAAGCGGGAATCTTGGCTTGTCTCAAGTCATAGGGTCTTGCCGCCCAAGGGACATAAGGTCTTCCTTCCTTCGCCTCTTTGACGACGATGGGAAAGGCCACCTGCCAGGCGGAGTCGCTATGCGCTTTCCAACATGTTTCGAGAGAGTCGATGAGGTGCTTGGCCTCATCCGTGAGTTGCGGGTACTGGGCAAAGGCCGTGGATGCCATCGTCAGCATCAAAATGGCCAGTAGATTAGTTTTTTTCATTTTTTATTTAGGTGTAATGGTGGTGATAGGGATGACGGCGACAAAGCCGCCACTTACGGAGAAGCAAACGAGCGAGAGACGGGACAAGAGTACCGGCGATGCCGCCTTACAGGAAAGAGCAAGCTTCGATGTCGCGCATGCCATTGATGAAGGCAGCGGCGTCCATCTTTTTCTTCCCGGCTTTCTGCAACTGTTCGATGGAGAGCATGCCATCGCCTGTAGCCACGAGGAGTTTTCCTTTTTCCACGATGAGCGTTCCCGGAGTCATCCCTTTGTCAGGCATTTGGCATTTTGTGGTCTTGTAGATTTTCACCACGACCTCCTCCCCGCTGCCAACCTGTTTCATGGTGGTCCAGGCACCGGGATAAGGACTCAGTCCCCTGACAAAGTCGTAGATGCGTTTTGAGGTCATGTTCCAATCAATGCGGCATGTATCCTTGAAAATCTTTGGTGCGGTTTTCAGCAGAGCGCCATCCATCATCTCCTCCTGGGGAATGGCATCCACATGGCCGTCACCCTCACGTATACGTTCAATGGTGTCGATGGCCGCCTCTGCACCAAGTTTCATCAGTCCGTCATAGACATATTCCACATCGGCGTCGTCGGGGATGTCGAAGGAGCGCTTCAAGATGACCCTTCCGGTGTCGATGTCGTGGTCGAGGAAGAAGGTGGTGACACCCGTGACGGTCTCGCCATTGATGACCGCCCAGTTGATGGGTGCAGCCCCTCGGTATTGCGGCAGGAGGGCAGCATGGACGTTGAAGGTGCCCAACCTCGGCATGGCCCAGACCACCTCGGGAAGCATCCTGAAAGCCACGACAACCTGCAAGTCGGCTTTGAAATCCTGGAGTTGTGCGACAAACTCCGGGTTTTTCATCTTTTCGGGTTGCAATACAGGAATACCCTTTTCCAAGGCATATCTCTTCACCTCCGATGGCATAAGGGTATTGCCATGGCGGCCAACGGGTTTGTCGGGCTGGGTGACAACGGCCACCACGTTGTAGCCACCTTCGACAAGGGCTTCCAAAGTGCCAACGGCAAACTCCGGCGTACCCATGAAAACGATTCTCAAGTCTTTCTTTTCAATCATTGATTATAGGGCTTTTTAGGGATACTAGAGATACTAGAGACACTAGAGATGCTAGAGACACTAGAGATGCTAGAGATGCTAGATGTCATTCTGCCGACATGTCGGCCACCATCTTGCGATACATGGCATACATTCTTGTTCGGCTGATGTATCCTATGAGGTGCGCCTCGTTGTCGATGACCGGCAATACGGCGGCCTCCGTCTCGTCGAATTTCCTCATGACATCCTCCATGGGGTCGCTGACACCCAGTGTCGCGGCCGGCGGCGTCATGAGTTGCGCCACGGTGAAGTGGTGGTAGAGTTCTATCCTGAACATGACGTTTCTGATTTTCGCCATGTCCACCTCGCCGAGCAATGTCCCTGCATTGTCGAGGACAGGCATGAAGCCGGTGTTGCTCATGCTCATGACATGGACGAGTTTTCCAAGCGTCAAATCCTTGTCCACAGGCGTGAAGTTACGGTCGATGATGCTGTCGAGGCTCATCAGCGTGAGCACGGCCTTGTCGGTATGGTGTGTGATGAGTTTCCCCTCCCTGGCGAGGCGCATGCCATAGATGCTGTGCGGCTCGAAGATGTAAATGGTGAGGTATGCGCAAATGCTTACGATCATGAGCGGGATGAACATCTGGTATCCCCCGGTGATCTCTGCTATGAGGAAGATGCCGGTCAGTGGCGCATGCATCACACCCGCCATGACACCCGCCATTCCAAGCAGTGCGAAATTCTTCTCCGGGAGGTAGATGCTGATGCGGTTGATGTTCCACAGCCGTGAGAAGAAGAAACCAGCAAAGGCGCCGATGAAGAGGGATGGTGCGAACGTACCGCCGCATCCGCCTCCCCCATTGGTAGCGGAAGTGGCGAACACCTTTGTGAGCAGCACCAGTCCGATGTAGGCCATCAGCCAGTCGCCATGGCCATAGAAGAGGGAGTTGTTGAGGATGGTGTTCCAGTCGGCCTCCGTCCTTCCGTTGAGTAGGATGTTGATGCTGGAATATCCCTCCCCGTACAATGAGGGGAAGAGGAAGATGAGGCTGCTGAGCAACAGTCCTCCCAAAGCGAGTTTGAGGTATCTGTGCTCTCCCAGTTTTCTGAACACATTCTCGCAGGCCGTCATGAGTCTGATGAAATAGAGGCTAACCAATCCGCAGAAGATGCCGAGGAGTATGGTAGCCGGCACACGCTCCACCTCCCATGGCGCATCGAGTGTGAAATGGAAGAGGGAGTCGCTTCCGACGAGGATGTAGGTGAAGCAGGTGGCCGTGACGCTGGAGATGAGTATGGGCATGAGCGATGCCATGGTGAGGTCGATCATGAGCACCTCGATGGTGAAGACCAGTCCTGCCATGGGAGCCTTGAATATGCCAGCGATGGCTGCCGAAGCCCCACATCCCACCAGCACCATCATGGTCTTGCCGTCGAGTTTGAAGGTCTGTCCCAGGTTGCTCCCTATGGCGGAGCCCGTGAGCACGATGGGTGCCTCCGCTCCTACGCTTCCTCCGAATCCGATGGTGATGGCAGATGCGATGACCGAACTCCAGCAATTATGCCCTCTCAGTTTGCTTTGCTTCCTGCTGATGGCATACAATATGCGTGTGATGCCATGGCTGATATTGTCTTTGACGACATACCTGACGAAGAGCGACGTGAGGTAGATGCCAATGACGGGAAAGACGAGGTATAGCCAGTTGAAGGAGCGTATGTTGAATCCAGCAGTCAGCAATCTCTCTATTTGGTTGATGAGGCCATGGAGGATGAATGCCGCGACCGCCGCGAGCAGCCCCACGAAGAAACTGAGAATCAACAGGAACTGGCGGTCGGAGACATACTTCGTCCTCCATAGGTTGATTCTATCCGTGAGTGTCGGGCTTGCTTCCATCAATTAATAATTAATAATTTATAATTAACAATTAACAATTTTCTTCTAAATTGACATTTTTTTATTTTTCATTTCCTCACCACTTCCACTTCTCCATTGGGCCTGAGCCTTATGATGCTTGATGGTGTGTGTGGCCTCTTCTCCTGGCGGCGCGAGGTGCAGACGTAGTCGACGGCCTCCAACAGTTCCGGGGCGATGTCCCTGTAATTGGCAGCCGGTGGCTGCCCACTGATGTTGGCGCTGGTGGAGACGATGGCTTTTTGAAAGCGGTAGCACAAGAGGTTGGAGAAAGGCTCTTTGGTCACTCTCATGGCCACCGACCCGTCCTCGGCCATCACGTTGTGAGCGAGGTTGGAAGCACCATCGAGAATGATGGTGACGGGGTTGGTGGACAGTTCGATGATGTCCCATGCCACATTGGGCACGTCGCGCACATAGCGCTGCAGTCGCGCCTCGCTGTCCACCAAGCAAATCAAGGCTTTGCTGTCCTCCCTTTGCTTGATTTCAAACACCCTCTTCACCGCGTCGGGGTTGGTGGCGTCGCAGCCGATGCCCCATACGGTGTCTGTGGGATAGAGAATCACGCCACCCTTGCGCATGACCTCCACCGCGTTTCTGACATCTTTTTCGTATTGTTGATTTTCCATTTTTTATGATTTTTTGGATGATGAGCAGCGGCAAAGCCGCCGCCTGCGAAGAACGGACAACCCTGAGGGGGTAGAAGGACGGACAACCCTGAGGGGGTAGAGGGACGGACAACCCTGAGGGGATAGAAGGACGGACTACTCTGACGGGGTGGATTTTGCAGACTTGTCAGACGGGGTGGACGTGTCGGGCAAGCCCAAGAGCGTGTTGAAGGCCTTCCTTGCCTCCTCCACCGACTTGTCACAAGTGAACAGTTGCGCGACCCGCTTTCTGCCGGCCTCGGCATAGCGTTCTCGGAGACGGTCGTCGGCGAGCAAGCGGTCGATGGCAGCAGCATAGGCATCGACATCGGCCAGTGGCACCTCCTCGCCCGTCTCTCCATTGATGGAGACCCAGTTGACACCCGACCCTACGAGGGTGAAGGTGACAGGCACGCATTTGCAATACATGGCCTCCGCCAATGCGATGCCGAAAGCCTCCTGCTTGGTGTTGGAGGCGAATCCGAAGACGTCGGCTGCGTGGTAATAGCACCGCATGTCGTCGTGGGGTATGCGCCCGATGAATACCACCCTGTCGGAATGGGTCATCGCCTTGAGTTTTTCCGTCGCCGCCCCCGTGCCTCCGATGACGAAGACACAGTCGGCCTTCACCTTCTGTTCCGCCTTCAAGAGGAGGTCGATTCCCTTGTAAGGGATGTGCCTTCCCACGTAAAAGACGATTTTCTTGTTGCCAAAGCGCTTCTTGATGTCCTCGATGCGCTTCTCGTCGCCATCCTTCAAGATAAAATCGCTGGCAATGATTCCGTTTTGCACTATCCGCACCTCATCCTTGTAGGGATAGATGGGACTGGAGGGATGGACATAGTTCTCGCTGGTGGCGAGTATGAGGTCTGCTTTCTTGAGCAACTTCCTTTCCACACTTCTCACCATTTTGTAGAGCAATCCCTTGCCAAGGATGTCGGAGTGCCATAGCAGCACGAGTTTGGCATTTTTTGGTTTGAGATGCAGCGTGATGGGATATAGGAAGGGGTTTGGGCAGTGGAGCAGTAAGACGTCGGGGTGGTTTTCCTTGATGATTCTCTTGAGCGTCTTGTGGTAAGACAAGGCGATGTCCTGGCTGGCCACCTTGACAAGGGGGGCCACCCTGTACACCCGCACGCCATTGATGTCCTCCTCGCTGTCATGGCCGTCCTTACTGAAACAGACGACCACGTTGTCGTATTCGGAAAGTCCTTCAGCCAGGTATTTCGTGACGGTTTCTATGCCGCCCTCGTTGGGATGGTAATACTTGGCTATATGGAGCAGAGTCTTCTTCATTGCAAAACATTTCTTTCCATGACAGACAACCGCCATGGATATCAAAATGCAAAATTAACAAAAAAACCGAAAACACGATATCTTTCTACTAAAAAAAGGTGATGAAGATTGAAAATTGAAAATTGAAGATTGAATTTTTGGAGCAACGAGAGCAGAGTCAAGCTTGCTTGCACTCTGCCGAGTCGCGACAAAAATCAGCGAAGCTAAAATTGAAGATTGAAAACAGGGTGTCTAATTTGTTGTATCAACTTTTAATCAAAGACCCCACCCCTTTGCGGTCAGGCACAAGACCTGACCCTACAGGGGAGGGGATATGCACACCGACTGTTGGACAAGACCTCTTGGCACTGTTCTTCGCCTTATGGCTGACTAAGGATTTCTAAATCTGAATCCCGCCGCACGGTGCATCATAGCACTTTGCGGCGGGATTGTTATTGTCTCCCTCAGGGAGGTTGGAAGTGACTACTTCTTCTTAGCGTAAGTCAGATTTCCCATCCTATGGCAGATGCACCGAGGACGGCGGCGGAAGCGCCATCGAGACCGCTGATGAGGAACTTGGCCTTTCCCTTGAAGATGGGCAGTACTTTCTCGTCGTAACTGCGCTTGATGGGTTCCATGATGAGGTCGCCGGCCTTTACCAGTCCACCGAAGAAGATGAAAGCCTCGGGAGAGGAGAAAGCAGCGAAGTCGGCACATGCGGCGCCCAGCATCTCTCCTGTGAACTCAAAGACCTCCTTTGCCAGAGCGTCACCCTTTCCGGCAGCGATAGACACGTCGAGCGATGTGATGTCGTCGGGGTTCATCTCCCTGAGCAGCGAGGGTTGGTCAGACTTGAGGAGGAATTCCCTTGCCGAGCGAGCCACGCCGGTAGCGGAGCAGTAAGCCTCCAGGCAGCCTTTTCGTCCGCACCCGCAACTGCGCCCGTTCTCGCGTTCCATGATGACATGTCCCAGTTCGCCAGCGAATCCGTCACATCCATAGACCAGTTGTCCGTTGATGACGATACCAGAGCCCACACCCGTTCCGAGAGTGATGACGATGAAGTTCTTCATACCCCTTGCCACACCATAGATCATCTCGCCGATGGCAGCAGCATTGGCATCGTTGGTGAGAGCCACGGGCACTCCGAGCCTGTCTTTGAAGAGTTGTGCCAATGGCACCACGCCGTTATGTCCCCAAGAGAGGTTGGGAGCGAACTCAATGGTACCGTTGTAATAATTTCCATTGGGAGCTCCGATACCCATCGCCTTGATGTTGCCGATGCCGCCCACCTGCTCGATGATGACCTCCAGGGCCTCAACGGAAGCATTGACATAGTCCTCTACCTTGTCGAATCCTTGCGTCTTGATGGCCGTAGTAGCCTTGATGTCTCCACGACTGTCGACAATTCCAAACACGGAGTTGGTACCACCCAAGTCCAAACCAATCACATAGGGTTTAATTGTAGCTTGTGCATCCATATTCAATATGTTAAAAGATTAATACTGTTAGATTATTTTGGCAAAGTTATGAAAAAAAGGCAACGAGACAAAGTTTTGCACATAAAATTTGCTCCTTTCGGAAAAAATTAGCAATTTTGCATTCGTTATGCCTTTTGAGTTTCACAACATACTAGACACCATCTTCAAAGGCTTGATCATCGGTGTGCTTGCATCGGCCCCCATGGGACCCGTAGGCATCCTTTGTGTCCAGCGCACTTTGAACAAAGGTCGCTGGTATGGCTTGGTGACCGGTGTAGGAGCGACATTGAGCGACTTGATTTACGCCATCATCACCGGTGTGGGCATGAGTTTCGTGATGGACATGGTGAACAACACCCAGAACCGCTTCTTCCTTCAAATCACGGGCAGCCTGATGCTTCTCGCCTTCGGCATCGTCAGTTTCCGCTCAAACCCCACACGCAACATGCACCGCAGCGGCACCACCAAAGGTTCATACATCCACAATGGCGTGACAGCATTCCTCGTCACCCTCTCCAACCCCCTCATCATCCTGCTTTTCATGGCCGCCTTCGCCCAGTTGGCCTTCATCATCCCCAACCACCCTTTGGAGATGTGCATCGGCTACCTGAGCATCGTGGGAGGCGCACTGATGTGGTGGTATGGCCTGACATGGCTCGTCGACAAGGTGAAGAACATCTTCGAAGATTACGGCATCATCCTCATCAACCGCATCATCGGCAGCGTGGTCATCATCATCTCACTCATCGTGCTTCTTGGCACAATCTTCAACCTCTTCACCTTCCATTACTGAGACGAGTAGCGACCCGCTCCCCATATTCACACATCCATGTATATCGCACAAGAACTTAGGAAAAAAAGCATTGCCGAATACCTGCTCTACATGTGGCAGGTGGAAGACCTCATCCGCGCCTATGGCTGCAACCTGTCGAAACTTCGTCACGAATACCTCGACCAATTCAAGTGTTCCGACGAGGAGAAGGAGGACCTTGTCGACTGGTACGCCAACCTCATCCGCATGCTCACCCAGGAAGGCTGCCGAGAGAAAGGGCACCTTCAGATCAACAAGATTGTAGCAAGCGACATGTCAGAGCTTCACGCCCGCCTCCTCGACAGCCCGCAGTTTCCTTTCTACCGCTCCCAATACTACAAGGTGCTACCCTACATCGTGGAACTGCGCAAACGTGGTAGCGACACCACAGCGAGCGAGGTGGAGACCTGTCTCGACGCCCTCTACGGCGTGATGCTGCTACGTCTCCAAAACAAGGACATCTCCCCCGACACCACCCACGCCATCAATGAATTGAGCACCCTGATGGGGATGCTCTCCGACTATTACATCAAGGACAAGTCGGGCGAACTGAAATTCGACGAATAACAACAATCATATCAAGAATGAACATACTCATCACCGGATGCAACGGTCAGTTAGGCAGTGAGTTACGCCTGCTTCAACCATTCCACCCCACCCATGTGTTCCACAACACCGACATCGAGGAGTTGGACATCAGCGACCAATCGGGCATCGACCACTTTGTGAACGAACATTCCATCGACGGCATCATCAACTGCGCTGCCTACACCGCCGTGGACAAGGCAGAGGGAGCCAAGGAACTGTGCACCACCCTCAACACCCTGGCGCCAGCCTATCTCGCCAACGCCGTGGAGCAACGCGGAGGTTGGATGATTCAGATTTCCACAGACTATGTGTTCAACGGCCATGCCTGGACACCCTACCGAGAAGATGCCACGCCGTCGCCCGACAGCGTGTATGGCAGCACCAAACTGGCAGCGGAACTTGGCGTGTCGAAACTCTGCCATCGTGCGATGATCATCCGCACGGCATGGCTCTACAGCAGTTTCGGCCACAACTTCGTGAAGACCATGCTCCGCCTGGGACGTGAGAGGGAAGAACTCGGCGTTGTGGCCGACCAGATAGGCAGCCCCACCTACGCCCGCGACCTTGCCAAGGCCATCATGGCCATCGTGGAGCAAGGTGTGGAGCCCGGCGTGTTCCACTACACCAACGAAGGGGTAGCCAGCTGGTATGACTTCGCCACCGCCATCCACCGCCTGGCAGGCATCACCGACTGCGTCGTCCGCCCGCTACACACCGAGGAATACCCCACCCCAGCCTGCCGCCCGCCCTACAGCGTGCTCGACAAGACCAAAATCAAGCAAACCTATCACCTTGACATCCCCCATTGGGAGCAATCCCTCGCCGAGTGCATCGCATTATTGCAACAAGAATAAAAAACAGAAATGAACAACGAAATAGAAAGAAGACGCACCTTCGCCATCATCTCCCACCCCGATGCGGGAAAGACCACCCTCACAGAGAAGTTCCTGCTCTTTGGCGGGCAAATCCAGGTAGCCGGGGCGGTCAAGAGCAACAAAATCCGCAAGACAGCCACCTCCGACTGGATGGACATCGAGAAGCAACGCGGCATCTCGGTATCCACCTCCGTGATGGAATTCGACTACGAAGGCTACAAGGTGAACATCCTCGACACCCCGGGCCACCAGGACTTCGCCGAGGACACCTTCCGCACACTCACCGCCGTCGACTCTGCCATCATCGTGGTTGACGGTGCGAAAGGCGTGGAGACACAGACGCGCAAGTTGATGAACGTCTGCCGCATGCGCAACACCCCCGTCATCATCTTCATCAACAAGATGGACCGCGAAGGCCGCGACCCATTCGACCTGCTCGACGAATTGGAACAAGAGTTGCAAATCCAAGTGCGTCCACTCTCCTGGCCCATCAACCAAGGAGCACACTTCAAGGGCGTTTATAACATCTACGAACAGAAACTCGACCTTTTCACACCCGACAAGCAGCGTGTGACAGAGAAGGTGGAAGTGTCCATCGACAGTGAAGAGTTGGAACAGCACATCGGCGAGGACGACGCCAACCAGTTGCGCGAAGACCTCGACCTGATAGAGGGCGTATATCCCGAATTCAATGTAGAGGACTACCGTTCGGCCAGCGTCGCCCCTGTCTTCTTCGGCAGCGCACTCAACAACTTCGGTGTGCAGGAGTTGCTCAACTGCTTTGTGGAAATCGCCCCCTGCCCTCGCCCGACGAAAGCTGAAGAGCGCGACGTGCTGCCCGAGGAGCCCAAATTCACGGGTTTCATCTTCAAGATCACGGCCAACATCGACCCGAACCACCGCTCGTGCATCGCCTTCTGCAAGGTGTGCAGCGGCAAGTTCTTGCGCAACCAGCCCTACCTCCACGTGCGCCAGGGGAAGACCCTGCGTTTCAGTTCACCCACACAGTTCATGGCACAACGCAAATCAACAGTCGAGGAGGCATGGGCAGGTGACATCATCGGCCTTCCCGACAATGGCATCTTCAAAATCGGCGACACACTCACCGAGGGTGAGCAACTGCATTTCCGAGGCCTGCCCTCCTTCTCGCCGGAGATGTTCAAATACATCGAGAACGACGACCCCATGAAAGCGAAGCAACTGGCGAAAGGCATCGAACAACTGATGGACGAGGGTGTAGCCCAGCTGTTCATCAACCAGTTCAACGGTCGCAAAATCATCGGCACGGTAGGCCAACTGCAGTTCGAGGTCATCCAATACCGTTTGGAGAACGAATACAACGCGAAGTGCCGTTGGGAGCCCGTCCATCTTCACAAAGCGTGCTGGATAGAGTCGGACGATGAGCAAGAACTGGAGAATTTCAAGCGGCGCAAATACCAATACATGGCAAAGGACCGCGAGGGGCGTGACGTCTTCCTAGCCGACAGCGGCTATGTGCTGAGCATGGCGCAAGAGGACTTCAAGCACATCAAATTCCATTTCACCTCGGAGTTTTAGGAGGAGATTGGAGGGAAGCAGGAAGTTTTAGGAAAGAGCAGGAAGTATTAGGAGGGAACAAGTAGTTTTAGGAAAGAACAGGAAGTTTTAGGAGGGAAGCAGGAGTTTTCACTTGCTTTCTTCGAAAGGTTGGCAACACCATCTGGAGACCTTCAGCATGACGCCCATGCCCGGCACCTCTTTTAAAAGGTAATACTTGTGACTTTGCCTGACAAGCCGCCCCGTCAGACCTTTCAGCGGCCCATGGCATACGAGAACCGGCGTGCCCACTTTCAGTTTTGCCTGCTCCGCACTGAGGAATTTCCTCATCTCGATTTCCGGATTGCACATCGCCTTGAATTCCCTCATCTGCTTGGCAGGAATCTCATAATAATCCCTGCCAGAGCGCTCCTTTGTGATGACCGACATTTTGAACTGCCCTTGCGACACGAGGTGCATCATATCCGCCTGTGGAAGGGATTTCTTCACGAAAATGAGATTGCTGACCACCGGTTTGAGTTTCCTTTTGGGTTTTCCGTTCTCATCCTCATACACGCGATACTGCATGGGGATGAAACTCTCCACACCATGTTCCTTGAAATACTCATCCACTTTGTTCTGACAATTGGAGAACAACCTGATGGCATACCACGGAGTCTTGTCGTCTGCCTCAGTGCTTGCTGGCGATTGTGATGTGGGCTGCGAAACGTTATCCTCTGGCATATGCTTTGGTTTTTTAGGGAGGGATAGGAGATAATAGGAGGCCTTAGGAAGTGACAGGATGCTTTAGGAGATAAGCGGCTTGTTTCTCCTATAGGCCGTGCCGGTCATGATACAGACGAGTTCTCCTTTTTGGTTGGTGACCCTCACCTCGCAGAATGGCAGTTTGTGGTGGTTCTCCTCTTTTGCTTCAGCAGTGAGTATGTCTCCCTTGAGA
>JAFWSS010000162.1 GCA_017524385.1 Prevotella sp. | reverse complement strand
CCGTATAGCCCCTATAGCATGTCCGTACAAAAGCCAAGAATGGCGGTGCAGCAAACGGTGCGACTGTAGGGACTAAGCGGACATGCATAAAGCAAGTCCCTACAGCATGTCCGTATAGCCCCTACAGCATGTCCGCACAAAAGCCAAGAATGGCGGTGCAGCAAACGGTGCGACTGTAGGGACTAAGCGGACATACATGAAGCAAGTCCCTACAGCATGTCCGTATAGCTACAGCATGTCCGCACAAAAGCCAAGAATGGCGGTGCAGCAAACGGTGCGGCTGTAGGGGCGGGTCTTGTGCCCGCCCGTAATAATTCTCAAATTCTAAAATTCGGGATGACAATGAATCTAATCTTCAATCTTCAATCTTCAATTTTCAATCTTATAGACCTGCCTTGCCATGAAATGTCGAAGAGCGCAAGCCTGGCTTGCGCTCTTCGACATTTCTACCGATATTATGGATGATTATTTGAATATCAGTTGTGCGAAGTTGTAGAGACCATACTTCCAAACGACGAAGTTGTGCTGTCCCTCGGGATAGTTGATGAGTGTGCAAGGAATGCCATTCTCATCGCAGAATGCCTTGAGTTGTGCGCTGTGATTCATCAGTCCGTCGGCACCACCGCATACCATCCAGAGGAGTTTGTTCTCTTTCTTCACCTTCTCCACATCGGGAATGAGTTGTGCTGCTCGCTGTGTGTTTGGTGCTGAAGAGAACCCTCCTACGTATGCAAATACGTCCATGTGTCCGAGTCCGAAGTTGAGCGACTGTCCTCCACCCATTGACAGGCCGGCGATGGCACGGTGGTTCTTGTCGGTATATACACTGTAGTTTTTCTCGATGTAAGGAATGAGGCTTCCGATGAGGTCCTTGTCGAATTCTCCGAACGCCCTGAACGAACCCATGCCTCCGGCACGTGAGTCATCCTTTTGTGCCCGTCCGTTAGGCATGACGACAATCATGTCGGCCACCTTTCCGTCGGCATAGAGGTTGTCCATGATGATGTTTGGCACACCACCGTCTTTGTACCACTCGTTCTCGTCGCCACCGATGCCATGGAGCAGGTAGAGCACGCCATACTTCTTCTTCTTGTCGTACTTGGGTGGCAGATAGACGTTCGCCTTGCGCGTTGTACCTACCGATTCAGACTGGTACTCAATGAGTTCCACAGTGCCGTGAGGTATTCCTTCACGCTCTTGGTCGAATCCTTGTGGGGCTTCTTTGTACTCGTTGAATTTCACATCGATGTTTTGCTGAGGGCCAAACCTTGGTATGTTTGGCTCTTGTGCATTGGCTGTCATCAAAGATAGTGAGAGCAATGCTGCTAAATAAACTTTTTTCATTTTTTCAATTTTGGTTAATTGGGAAAACAACGTTATTGATTAGATGAAGTTTGGCGGGTTTGGTTTAATATGGCTGGGTTTACTTTTAAAAGGCTCTGTATGTGCGCACCCCGTGAGCACACCTAGGGGTCGACGCCTCCGAGCGTCGCAATCAACAGAAGCCTCCTGTGCGCATAAATCTCTTACTCTATATGCGACGCTGTGGTCGTTTCATCCCTATCCCTCCCCTTGAAGGGGATGACTGACACCGCTGTTTGCACAAACGACTCATTCAAGAAAAAGATGGATACACAAAAAATGCGTGAAAATTTGGCATTTTTGTCAATATTTCCTACTTTTGCATAATTATGTATTATCAACTTACTGAATCAACAAAAAGCCTGTACTCGATGTCGATGGCAATGGGTTGGTCGCGTCAAAGTTGACGTTCCAGTTCTTCAGCGACATAGAGCAGGAGATTGAGCCGGTCACCTTCGACCCCGCCGACTATGGCAGTCTGCAAGAGGCGTGGTGGTCATTCGCCGTGGATGAGGTATTTCCGGCCATCTTTGACATACAGGCCCTTTCGTGGTGTCTTGAAGAGGCGTCGGCCCTGAAGGTCGTACATCCCTTGTCTCGTGGTGTTGACAGCACTTGGTGTTTCAATGCCTGCATAGACATCCCAACCGGGAAGGTCGTCAAGGGTGACGACCCGACTGTCATTCATGCATTTCCTCCATTCCGCGGCACTGGTCTTGTCAACAAACCTTCCGTTCCACGTCTGATACCACGGCATCCACCAAGACCAAACGGCTTCCTCCTCAAACTCCCTGTCTATGTCAGGTATGGGACCGTTTTCCGACAAGGCGATGATTTTCTTGCCTTCAGTGAGCAACTTGAGCTTGTCAAACGACACATAGTTGCTGGAATAGTCGAAGTCGTTGTTGTAGATGTCGGCTGAGACAACATCAAAAAAAGCATCTCCCGGATTCCAGTCTTCGTCGTTCTCACCTGCATTCCAAATCCAAATGACGTTGTGCACTCCTTTGACGTTCACCATCTCCTCGAAAACCAAATGATAGAGTTTTACAAATGGTGCGGCTCCCTCGCGCCCCCACCAGAACCATCCTCCGCTGGCCTCATGGAGAGGACGGAAGAGGCAGGCGACGCCCTTGTCCTGCATGGCAAGGAAATAGTCGGCCACGGTGTCTATGTCCTTGATGATGTTGGCATACAGGGTTGAAGAGGTGTTCCAACTGCCATCGGCATTCATGGCATCTGTTATTCTCATATCGCTGTCTGAGGTATAGAAGGCGTCGGTGCGACGGCTGGGGTCACGCCAGTGCCAGGTGAAGGCTGGCAGTCCTCCGCGACGGTAGGTATCCTCTGCCAACTGTATGGAGGCTGATGTGTAATCCTTGTTCCAGGGATTGTCCTCGCTCTTCCCCGTGGCATTCATGAAGTCGAAGCCGATGAGCGCCGGGTATTTGCCCGACACCCTGTAGACAGCCTGCACGTCGGCGTGGCGGGTGACATTCCCATTGGCTGTGGACATGTCTCCTGTCATGATGCCCGAGATGGTCTTCTTGCCGAAATTCTCATGGAGGAAAGAGTAGAGCGTTTTTGCTGCATCGGAAGCCTGGGTGTCGACAGGTGTCTCGGAAATGTCGAATTCCAGCGTGCTGCCACCTTGAGCAACGCGGATGTAATCGATGCGGAACCAGGTCCAACCGGGTGTGACGACAATGCTGTTTGCGCCTTGGTTCATCATGAAAGTGCCCACTTCCGATTCTTCCCTGACTCTGTCGCCTGTCTGGAAGGAATAGTTGGTCCCGTTGACAGACACATTGACCATTTTAGCACCATAAAGCGCGTCGTAACCTACATGGATGGTGTATTTCCCACGCTCCACGGCATTATAGACAAATCTTATCCTGGCGTTTTCATTGATCAGTTCAAGTGCCTTCCCACCGGAGTACTTGCTGTCCCTGACGAGAGAGCAGTTGGAGTGGTTCGCATCCTCGGCTTCCAGCTTGGTACCGTCCTGCGCGAAAGATGACAGCAGGCCGCAGAATGACACGACAAAAAATAGTAGAGCTTGTTTCATTAAGTAGAAGTTTGTGCAAAGGTACGATATTATTCAGATTATTCCTACAAATCATCCAAAGAATTGTCACTGGCAGCAATACGGTGGAAAACACCCGACTTCCAACTCTCAATGCCCTGCATCCAGAGTGGCACGCACTGAGTGGCATGAACCCCAAGGGCTGGCCGTAGTGATTTCACATAGTCAGGACAGGTGTGCAATTACTGACGTGTCTACGTAGTCTCGGATGAAGGGAGGATGAGCCTTAGGCACATATAGTCCTTTTGGTCTTATGTAAAAAGGTTATCAATTGTTATGGTCTTCTGGACCTTTCCGCCATGCTTTCCGTGAACAAGTCCAAAGGTGGTTATAAGCGTAAGATGTACTGTTTGCTTGGATGAGAGCGTTTCTTTTAACATCTCAACACGGTGGAGCATCTTGGCTTCTTCTTCCTTGTCAACAATTGTGCTCATATTGATTATAATTTGCCGCAACGATAGTAAAACAAAGCAAACGGCAAAATAAGATATACTTTATTCTGCCGAATACGATGATTTTTAACCTATTTGGCAGTTTTAAATTTAAATTGACTCTGTTGTTTTGGGGCTACACTTCATCTCGTTGCTCTGTCACCCCTTCGGGGTTGTTGATTTCAATACATCGTCGAGCAGGGGTTACGCTTCGCTCCACCACCTGTCTGTGGTCGTCCCAGCCCTTCGGGCTTCACTTCACAATCAGTTGCCATACAAGTTAAATCCCAATTTTGTAAGGCAATTTACTTCCTACGGACTATTAGGAAAAAACGGACTTATTTAGCCTACGGGCTATTAGGGCTAAATAGTTATTCTAGTCCTAATAGTCCTAATAGTTCTAATAGTTCT
>JAFWSS010000161.1 GCA_017524385.1 Prevotella sp. | reverse complement strand
ATCGTCAAGCAGGGGTTACGCTTCGCTCCACCACCTGCCTGTGGTCGTCCCAGCCCTTCGGGCTTCACTTCACAACCGGTAGCCATACAAGATAAATCCTAGTTTTGTAAGATGTTTTTACTTCCGAAACTTAAGTTACAAGTGGTGGCAGGTCGCCATAGGATGATAAAAATCGTCAAAGGACGACGTGGTTTTTATTTGACGACCCTTTTCTTGCCCTCGACGACATAGACGCCCTTTGGCAGACCTTCCAGAGAAGAAGCCTGCCTCTTGACCAAGGACCCAGACGGGGTGTAGACGTCGAAACAAGCAGGCTCGTCGACCACTGTCACATCAATGCCGACGGGATTTGCCTGTGCATTAACGGTGAACGAGTAGTTGTCGCTGATCCATTCCGTCGTTGAGGAACCGTGATAGGTATAACCTTTCAATGCAACCTTATAGGTTTGTCCCATCTGCAAGCCTTCAAAGCGGAATTCGAGGTCAACGGTCTTCTTCGCGCCGATATTCAGGTATTGCGTCTTGTCATAAGATATATTGTATGTTTTCCCATTCTCGAAGATGTAGCAGATGATGGGCATGTAATACCCTTCCGTGTTGTTGTTCTTCACTTTCACTTTGAAGACGGCATCCGTCTCAGGAACGATACTGGCCGACACCACGGAAAGGTTCGACTTCGATGTCGGTGCGCTGACGATGTCCACCTCCCACGGTCCGACGTCGTTGGAGCCATCCTCCTCAATGTCTATCCACAACTTCCATTTTCCTATGGAAGTAGGTGTGAAGTAAAGAGAACTTTGCTCCTGCCCTCCTACTTCCACGGGGAGGCAAATCTGGTCCACCGCCTCCCCCTTGTCATTGGTTTTTGAAGCAAAGAGATAGAACTCATCACTGTATTCCTCACCATTGTTGCTGACGGTGATTGCCACCTCCTGCGGTTGGTTCACAATCTTGTTGCCCACACATTCCAACGAGTTGATGATAAGCGACGCCCTTGGATGGTAGCTGATGCTTTTCACCTGCTTTCCAGAGAACTCAACTTGGTAATATTTCTTCCTGTCGCACAAGACGCGATACCAGCTGCATCCATCAAGTATGGAATAAGGATAGAAATTGTAAACGCCGTCGTCGAGTGACATGGCATCAAGGTCGAGGGAGTAGGTGATGGTATAGAATGGCTCCAAGAAGATGCTCTCCTTTCTCACCTTGTAGGAGTTGCTGTTGGCGTCAGCCAACTGATATGCGAATCCATACCAGAAGGTGCCGTCCAATCCCGTCCGATTGGAGTATTGTGCATTGAGTGTATGTCCCTCACAAGAGAGATCCATGACGGAGAGTGTGCGTCGCTCGTCTGTCTGGTCGGTAGGTTTTTGAATACCCACGACAGCCCCCTGGGTCATGGAGTATCCGCAGTTGGAGGTGCTGCTTCCAGACCCTCCACCCTTGGGGTTGAGTACGCCGAGTTTAAAGTAGCCATTGCAATAGCCATTCCATCCCCAGTTGATGTGGTAATATCCCTGACCATCATAACCATCGCAGACGAAAGCATGCCCTCCCCCTGGATTGGAGCCAGAATACACCACCGGACGACCTTTTTTGAGCTCGCCATAGATGAGGTTGTCCCATCCCTCTGCTGAATAGTCAGTCCTTCTCTCATACCTTGTGTTGACATCATATCCGAAATAGTTTCGCAATGCCATGGCCACATCATTGGTATAGGCCGAAGACGCGTCGTGGGCATAGTCCATCTTCACGCCCTGGCCACAGTAACGCAGCAATTGCGCCACGGCCTTGCGCTGCCGTTCGGTCTGCCCTTCGTCGTAACGGTCAACCATATAGTTCCAGTCGAATTTCACCTTGTTGAGTCCAGCCAATTGGCCCAATGTCTCATTCGACACATAAGCAGGGATTGACGTGGTGTAGTCTGTGGGCCATTTATGGTAGCGCATCACCATCGCCATGGCCGTTGCCACACATCCGGCAATGCAATGCCTGCCATCAATGGTGGGACAGAGATAGTTGTAGGCATCACCCGCCTCGTTGGCTGTTCCCTGGTCCCACATCGCCGTGACCAGGTTGCCCAGCGCGGGATGTACGTTCACCAGGGCGGGTTGGGCGCCTTCCTCCTGTCCCAGGGCAGCGATTTCCTCAGAGTAACTCTTCAGCCAATTTTTCATGGTCTCAGGGATGAGAGCCTCGTCGAATTCGCAATCCATACCATAGCCGAGGATTTCCTCCGTACGTTCGTCGCTGGATACGATGACGAATCCCTTCCCTTCCTTGGAATTGAACACATAAAGGGGGGCCTTTTCTGCTATGTTGGAGGATAGCGACACCTTGACGACACCTTTTTCCATAGGGATGCCTTTGGATGCCATAAACGTTTTTGCCTTCTGTTGTGCCACCTGCAAAGATACTTTTTGTGCAAAAGCATTCGAGGCGAAAACAAATAGCAATAATGTCATCAAGTACTTGTATTTCATATTTTTCAGGTTTTAAAGGGGAGTTAAAGGGGAGTTTTTTTTAGGAGTTAAAGAGGAGTTAAAGAGGAGTTAAAAAGGAGTTAAAGGGACATATGTATACTTGTTTCGGGGAGTATTCGGGAGTTAAAGGGGAGTTTTTTTTCAGGAGTTAGAGGGGAATTTTTCAGGAGTTAAAGAGAAGTTAAAGAGGAGTTAAAGAGGAGTTAAAGGGACATATGTATACTTTTTCGGGGAGTATTCGGGAGTTAAAGGGGAGTTAAAGGGGAGTTAAAAGGGAGTTAAAGGGACATATGTTCACTTTTACGGTTCACTTTTACGGTTCACTTTTACGGTCCTGTTTTTACGGTTCACTTTTACTATCCGAAGCTGGTGATGGAGGCATTGTCATTGCTTCACTTTCGGGCATCGCGTGCGAATGTAATCATAGACGAAATCGAAATCCTCATCTTCCATATATACTTGATTGTGATACAAAAGTCCGTTCACCTTGATGAGGTTGCGTTTCCTGTAAGGTTTCACCTTCCTCACACTCGAGAAAGAGGAATAGATCGACGTATGGGTGGCGACGAGCAGCGCCTGCCCCACCCTTCCGGGACTGCCAGCCAGTAGTCCAGCAAGTATCATCACATTGCTCATGGCTTTGGCCTTTTCCACTTGCTGTTTCATCTGGCGATGCAGCACCCCGTCTTCGTCCATCTCGAAAATGACGCAATACTTTCCACCATATTTGTTCGCCACGATGTAATAGCCGATGAAGACACAGAGTAAGAAGAGTCCAAACATGAACAAAGCATATTTGCTCTTGTCCCACACATACTCCAACGACTTGCCTTCGAAAAGGGGAACGAGCATCAACAAGCACGGAATCGCAAAGAGAATTCCAAAAATCTTGAGTACAAGGAACAAAATGGTCGGGTTCTTATACATATCAAGTTCGTACACCCACCGGTATTTTCCGTCGGGACAGAACTTGATGTTCTTCGAGGTGTAAATCATCGAAGAATAAGCGGGTTTCGAATACTGCCGGCCAGTAGGATTCTTATCTTTCATTTCAAACTAATGGGTCTATGTGGATTCAAGGTGTCACTATGACGCTACAAATATAATGAAAGATGAGCAAAAAACAAAAAAAATCATGTTCTTTTTTGCGTTTTGCCGGCTTTTCGCTAATTTTGCAAAGAAAAACAGCTACATAAAAAACCTACCGATGAAAAGAAACACCCTTCTGTCCATTCTTGCGGCAGGCGCCACTTTGCTGCACGCCGGCCCCGTAACCGTGGAGACACCCAACATCTCACTTGTCATCAACGTTGAGAACGGACGTTCACCCGAATACGTCTATTTCGGCCCAAAACTCCTTGCCGGCGACATCGACCGCCTGCAGAAGCCCACCGACGGCCGCATGGACGCCTACCCCGCCTATGGGCTGAACCTCCCTTCCGAGGCAGCCCTCGCCATGCGCCATTCCGATGGCAACCTCTCCACCGCCCTTCAGGTCACTGGTGTGAGCACCGACAGCGAGACACATGGCACACTGACCACCATCACCATGGCCGACCCCGCCTACCCCATCGAAGTGAAGTTGCACTATCGAGCCTATAACGACGTGGATATGATAGAGACGTGGACCGACATCACCAACAACGAGAAGGGCACGGTGACCCTCACCACCTTTGCTTCAGGCATGCTTCCCATCCGCCGCGGCGATGTCTGGGTGAGCCACCTTCACGGCTCCTGGGGCAATGAGGGCCAGTTGACAGAAGAACCCCTCCACCCCGGCGTACTGATGCTGAAGAACAAGGACGGCGTGCGCAACTCACACACCGACCATGCAGAAGTGATGCTCTCCCTCGACGGGAAGGGTCGTGAGAACGACGGTGCCGTCATCGGAGCCGCCCTATGCTATTCCGGCAATTTCCGCATCAAGATAGACACCGACGACACCGACTACCACTATCTCTTCGCAGGCATCAACGAGGACAACTCGGAATACCACCTGAAAAAGGGAGAGACCTTCACCACCCCACCCCTCGCCTTGACCTACAGCGAAAAAGGACTCAGCGGCGCCTCACGCAATTTCCACAAATGGGGACGAAAATACAAGTTGCAACACGGTGACAGGGAGCGCAAGATTC
Organism: Prevotella sp.; assembly: GCA_017524385.1. Taxonomy (GTDB): domain Bacteria; phylum Bacteroidota; class Bacteroidia; order Bacteroidales; family Bacteroidaceae; genus Prevotella. The sequence goes on along the minus strand of JAFWSS010000161.1, from coordinate 70,902 downwards.
TGCTCAACAGTTGGGAGGGCGTCTATTTCGACATCAACCAGGCTGGCATGGACCAGATGATGGCCGACATCGCCGGCATGGGTGGAGAACTATTCGTGATGGACGACGGGTGGTTTGGCGACAAATACCCCCGAAAGGACGACAAGTCCTCACTCGGCGACTGGGTGGTGGACACAAACAAACTCCCCGACGGCATAGAAGGCCTGCTTCGTGATGCAAAGAAAAACGGTGTGAAATTCGGCATCTGGATTGAGCCGGAGATGAGCAACACGGTGAGCGAACTCTATGAGAAGCACCCCGACTGGATAGTGAAAGCCCCCCGGCGCGACGCCGTGTTAGGGCGTGGCGGCACACAGGTGGTGCTCGACCTCGCCAACCCGAAGGTGCAGGACTACGTCTTCAGCATCGTAGACAACCTTCTCACCAACTATCCAGAAATTGACTATATCAAATGGGATGCCAACATGGCCTTGATGAACCACGGCAGCCAATATCTGAAATCCGAGGACCAGAGCCACATGCATATCGAATACCACAAAGGTTTCGAGAAGGTTTGCCAGCGTGTCCGTGCCAAATACCCCGATATCACCATCCAGGCCTGCGCCAGCGGCGGCGGCCGTGCCAACTGGGGCGTCCTGCCGTATTTCGACGAGTTCTGGGTGAGCGACAACACCGACGCCCTTCAGCGCATCTACATGCAATGGGGCACGAGCTACTTCTTCCCCTCCATCGCCATGGCCTGCCACATCAGCGCCGTTCCCAACCACACCGTTTTCCGCACGACAACACTCAAGTACCGCATCGACGTTGCCATGAGCGGCCGTCTGGGCATGGAAATCCAGCCCAAGAACATGACAGACGAAGAGAAGGCGCTGTGCAGGAAGGCCATCTCAGAATACAAGCAGATACGCCCCATCGTGCAGTTCGGCGACCTTTACCGCCTTGTTTCCCCCTACGACCGCAAAGGCGTTGCCTCGCTGATGTATGTTGACGAGCAGAAAGAGAAGTCGGTCTTCTTCTGGTGGAAGACAGAGTCGTTCCAAAACGAGCACCTGCCCCGTGTGAAGATGGCCGGCCTTGACCCCGATAAAATATATAAGGTGCATGAACTCAACCGGATCGACCTCCAGCCTCTCCCCTTTGAAGGGAAGAGTTTTAGTGGCGCCTACCTTATGAGTCATGGCCTTGAAATCCCCCGCAGCAACAATGTGGAATGGAGCAAGAAGAGCGACTGGAGCAGCAGAGTGTTGCTGCTGGAATGAGTCGATGGATAAAAAAAACGAAAAAAAGAGAGATATTTTTTTGGTGATTGGCAGAAAAGTGTTACCTTTGCAGCGCAAAAACTAGAAAGGAGCATAGCTCAGTTGGTTTAGAGCGCTTCAGTCACATTGAAGAGGTCATCGGTTCGAGTCCGATTGTTCCTACAGAGAGGCCAAGCAAGGATGCTTGGCTTTTTTGTTTCAACAAGCAAAAGTTGGCTACAATGAGCAGTGAAACATACCTTCAATTACGAGCCTTTGCTCGCTTGGATGGCTTCCGCCTAGGATTGTTCTGGGTGGTGAGTTTTGCCTTGTTCATAGGCTATTTCACCTATCCCATATGTGGAATCCTTTGGTTTGGCACGATATTGTTCACCCCGTTTTACGTAGGCATGCGCACCAATTCTTACAGCGAACAGACAGAAGGGCACCATATCTCCTACGGCCAAGCCTACGCTCATTCCGCCCTCACTGTGTTCTACGCCTCTCTTATACTTGCCATCGCCCAATGGGCTTATTTCCAATATCTTGACAATGGATTTCTCATCAGCCAATACGCCATGGTCCTCACCAACCAAGAAAACAAAACGATGATGGAAGGCATGGGTTACACGAGCGACATGATTGACGAGATATTGGAATCCCTGCGCTCCCTCCGTCCCATCGACCTCACGCTGCAGATGATGTGGAGCAACATGGTGGCAGGCTTGATCATCAGCATCACCACCGCACTTTATGTAAGTTTCAGACATTAAAAAAAGACACGCCATGGACATATCAGTAGTCATCCCCCTCTTCAACGAGGAAGAGTCGTTGCCCGAACTCAATTCGTGGATAGCACGTGTGATGAACGAGCATGCATTCAACTACGAAGTGATTTACATCAACGATGGCTCCACCGACAAGTCATGGGAAGTCATCGAGCAACTCACCAGCGAGTCGGAACATGTGCGCGGCATCAAGTTCCGCCGCAACTACGGCAAGAGCCCCGCCCTCTTTTGCGGTTTCAAGGAGGCCAAAGGCGACGTGATCATCACGATGGACGCCGACCTCCAAGACTCTCCCGACGAGATACCTGAATTGTATCGCATGGTGATGGTTGAAGGCTACGACCTGGTGTCGGGATACAAGCAAAAACGTTACGACCCACTTTCGAAAACCATCCCCACGAAGTTGTTCAATGCCACCGTTCGCCGCATCAGCGGCATCAAGAACCTCCACGATTTCAACTGCGGCCTGAAGGCGTACCGCAAGGATGTTGTGAAGAACATCGAGGTTTATGGCGAGATGCACCGTTTCATCCCCTACCTGGCCAAGAATGCCGGTTTTGACAAGATTGGCGAGAAGGTTGTCCACCATCAAGCACGCAAGTATGGCAAGTCGAAATTCGGCCTCAACCGTTTCGTCAATGGCTACCTCGACCTTCTCACGCTTTGGTTCCTCAGCAGTTTCGGGCGCAAGCCCATGCATGTCTTTGGATTCCTTGGCACCATCGTGTTCTTCATCGGTTTCATCTCCGCAGCCATCATCGGAGCCGGCAAACTCATCGCCTTGAGCCGAGGCATCCCCCAGCGCCTTGTGACAGACTCTCCGTATTTCTACATCTCGCTGACAATGATGATGATAGGCACCCAACTATTCCTTGCCGGTTTCCTTGGCGACCTCATCAGTCGTTCATCGAGCACACGCAACGATTATCAAATAGAGAAAACCATCAGATGCGGAGAATAATCCCATTCATCATAGCGGCGTCAATAGTCACCGCGTGCTCGTCGATCGACTGCCCACTCAACAACACCGTGATGGCAAAATATGTGCTTGGCGGCACTGTGGACGTATTGGAAGACTCACTGTCTGTCAGCATCTCGCGCACCAATGCGACAGACACCTTGTTGCTCGACCGCCTCACCGATGCCAAAGACTTCATGCTGCCCGTCAGTTATCATCAGCCATCCGACGTGCTCTTCTTCACCTTCACAGGCAACGGCGTCACCCAAACCGACACGGTGACCATAGAGAAGACCAACACCCTCCATTTCGAATCGGTGGACTGCGGTCCTACTTACTTCCACACCATCAGCCATGTGAGTTGGACCAACCACGCCATCGACTCCATCGTCATCACCAAAGCCGAAGTAAACCATGACACGAGCAAAGGCCATCTCCTCCTTTATCTCAAGCGTTACCGTTAGCCTGCTGTTGGCACTGCCATCCCACGCCCAGGAGCCACTGCCCCTGCAGACGGAGTCGGCCGACAGCATCCCCTTGCTCAATGGCTTCGCCATCTCCGTCGACTTGGTAGGCCCCATCCAACGGGTGGTGGGAGACTTCGGGCAGTTTGAGGCTGCGTTTCGCGTCAACCTCCGCGACCGCTATTTCCCCATCGTCGAAGTTGGAATAGGCAATGCCAAGCACGATGACGTGGTGACGCTATTCCACTACAAATCCGCAGCGCCTTATTTCCGTCTTGGCATGGACTACAACATGCTGAAAGACAAGCATGACATCTACCGCATCTATGGTGGCGGCCGCTATGCCTTTTCCTATTTCAAGTATGACATCGCACACCCCGGTGTCACCGACCCAATATGGAAAACAGAAGCACCTCTTGTCGCCAACGAAGAGAAAGGTCATTACCATTGGTTGGAACTATCCATCGGTGTCGACGCCAAAATCTGGGGGCCATTCCACGTGGGCTGGAGCATCAGATACCGCAGGCGTCTCATTTATGACTACGGTTCAACAGGCAACGCGTGGTACGTCCCAGGCTATGGTGAAAGCGGCAAGACACGCCTGGGAGGCACATTCAACGTCGGCATCGACCTTTAACCCCTTTCCCTTATGAAAAAAAGCAAACACCTCATCTGGCAAATCCCGTTTCTCATCTTCTTAGTGGTAGGCACGGTGTTCATCATCATACAACAGCGCGACATGCCCTACCGCAGCACCTCAGGCCCCATCTTCGGAACGGAATACCACATCACCTACCAGAACGACCAAGACCTGCAAAAGGAAATCATAGACGAGTTGGAAAAGGTGGACCTGTCGCTTTCCCCCTTCAATCCCCAGTCAATCATCACCAAAGTCAACGAGAACCAATCGGTCAAGGTGAACGAGATGTTCACCGAAGTGTTCAACATCTCTCGCAAGGTATCCGAGGAGACCGATGGAGCTTTTGACATCACCGTCGCCCCGCTTGTCAACCTATGGGGATTCGGTTTCAAGGAAGGCAGCGACCCCGATTCTCACAGCATCGACAGCCTCCTTCAATTGGTAGGTTACAAAAAAGTGACTCTCGGCTCCGACCATCAGGTGAGCAAGAGCGACCCTCGCGTCACACTCGACTGCAGTGCAGTGGCCAAAGGCTACGGCTGCGACGTGGTGGCCAGGGTTTTCAAGCGTCACAATGTGGCCAATTACATGGTGGAGATTGGTGGTGAGATTGTGACGAAAGGCGTGAACGAGAAGCGCCTGCCCTGGCGAATCGGCGTCAACCGCCCTACCGACGACCCTCTGCAACAATCCCAAGAGTTGCAGACCGTGCTCAACGTCACCGACATGGCAATGGCCACCAGTGGCAACTACCGCAATTTCTATTATAAAGACGGCAAGAAATACGCCCACACCATCGACCCCAAGACCGGACGCCCCGTGCAGCACAGCCTGTTGTCGGCCACCGTCCTCGCCAGAGACTGTGCCACCGCCGATGCTTATGCCACCTCGTTCATGGTGATGGGAATGGAGCGTGCCCGTTCCGTGTTGGAGAAACACCCTGAGTTGATGGCCTACTTCATCTATGCGGGAGCCAACGGCGACATGGAAGTGTGGTACTCACCCTCGCTAAGAGACAAGATAGTGGGTGACTGATGGACATCGCCGGTCTCAACATGTATGACACCTTGCTCCGGCTTCCCTTGTTCCAAGGCATGGGGCAGGACGACCTTGCAAAGGTGGTAGGACACACCAGGTTTGAATTCTCACGCTACAAGCGGCACGACATCCTCGTCCAAGAGGGTGAGCCTTGCCGCGGACTGATGTTCCTCACCAAAGGCGAAATCACCACCATCCGCACCTCCGACAACCATTTGACCGAGGTCAGGGAACAAGTGCCCGCCCCCACCCTCCTCCAACCAGAAAGCCTTTTCGGCCTAACACAAAGACACAGCATGACATTCATCGCCTCATCCGAACAGTGCGACACCCTTTCCATCAGCAAGGAAGAGGCAAACCGCCTTCTAGGCACATATGAACTTTTCCGGACCAGTCTGCTCAACATCATCTGTACACAAGCACAGCGTCGCTCACACCTCCCATGGCGCTCACGCCCTCGCTCCATCCGTGAGAAAATAGTACGCTTCATCAGCGACCACTGCCAATATCCCGCAGGAGAGAAAGACATACGCATAAGAATGCAGTCGCTCGCCACAGAGATAGGCGAAAGCCGTTTGAACGTGTCGAGGGCGCTGCATGCCATCAAGGAGGAAGGGCTGCTGTCCATAAGCAGGGAACACATCCATGTACCACGACTGGAGGAGTTGTTTGGATAAACGAGGTAAGCGGTGTCAGGTATCTCCACCCTCAAGGGGAGGGACAGAGGTGGGGTCTGCAACTTGTTGTTTTTCAAGTTTTTTCAACCAACCCCTACCCACCGTCCACTTTTCAAAGAGTAACCATTATGTTTTATTTGTGGATAATGCTTGTATGAGTCATGCGACAGAGTCGAAGCGTGTTGAAAAATAATCGCTGAAGAGAGTCACAAAACATGTGCGAATCGTTAAAATTAAAGAAATAAGATGAACGAAATACCGCACAAAAGATAATCTTTGTTTAATTATTTTGGTTATTGTTGGGATTTCATTACTTTTGCATATAAAAATAACTCACTATGACAGATTCAAACATAGACACCCATCGCGAAAACCCCTTTTTCGTTCCTTACGACACCCCTCATCACACCATTCCTTTCGATCGCATCACCTTGAAAGACATAGAAGAAGCTTTCATAGAAGGCATACGCCGCGACAAGGAACAAATGGAGAAGACCATCAACAACCCAGCGAAGCCCACGTTTGAAAACACCATCCTGAACGTGGACGACGACCCATTCTATTATGGTTTGCTCGACCGTGTCTCCAACGCGTTTTTCAACCTGCTGAGCGCAGAGACAAACGACGAAATGGACGCCCTGGCGCAGAAGATGGAGCCTCTACTCACACAGCACAACAACGACATGGTGCTCAACCCGAAGTTATTCGAGCGCATCAAGGCCGTCCACCGTCACCACCGCCGCCTCACTCCCGAAGAGAAACGCTTGCTCGACAACATCTACGAGAGTTTCTGCCGCAACGGCGCCCTGCTTGACGACGAGGGCAAGGCCCGCCTACGCCAAATCAACGAAGAGGCAAGCATGCTGTCGCTGACGTTCTCACAAAACCTTCTCAACGAAAGAAAGGCATACATGCTTCACCTCACCGAGGAAGGCGACCTCGACGGGCTGCCGGAACGTGTGCGCGAAGCCGCTGCCATGGAGGCCAAGGAACGTGGCTTGGAAGGATGGGTGTTCACCCTGGACTCGCCAAGCATGGGGCCGTTCATGAAATATTCCAACCGTCGTGACTTGCGCAAAAAACTCTATCTTGCCAGCAACACGTTATGCACCCATGAGAATTCCACCAACAACCTGGACATCTGCAAGCGACTTGTCAACCTCCGTAGCGAATCAGCCCGCCTGCTAGGTTTCAAATCGTTCGCCGACTACATCATGAAGCACCGCATGGCCAGCAACACACGCAATGTATACCGTCTCTTCGACCAACTGATAGATGCCTACAAGCCCAAGGCACTCAAGGAGGTTGCAGAGATAGCCAAGACCGCTCGCAAAAGCGAGGGGAGGGCGTTCACGATGGAGCCATGGGACCTGAGCCACTACTCCTATCAATTGAAGATGTCGAAATACGACATCGACTCGGAGATGCTTCGCCCTTACTTCGAATTGTCTCGTGTAATCGACGGTGTCTTCGGCCTAGCCAACCGCCTTTACGGCATCACTTTCAAAGAGAACACATCGATTCCGGTATACCACCCCGATGTGAAGGCATACGAAGTGTTTGACAAGGATGGCAGCTACCTTGCCGTTTTCTATGCCGATTTCCATCCCCGCAAGGGCAAGCGTGGTGGAGCATGGATGACAAGTTTCCAAGGCCAGTGCATCAACAGGAAGGGAGAGAACGTCCGTCCTCATGTGAGCGTGGTGATGAACCTGACGAAACCTACTGAGAGCAAACCGTCGCTGCTGAGCCTCGGAGAGGTTGAAACATTCCTTCACGAATTCGGCCACTCCCTTCATGGCATGTTTGCCAACACTCGCTTTGAAAGCATGTCGGGCACCAACGTGTGGTGGGACTTCGTTGAGCTTCCATCCCAATTCATGGAGAATTACTCCATAGAGAAAGAATTCCTCCGCACATTCGCCTTCCATTACGAAACGGGCGACCCCCTTCCCGACGACCTCATCGACCGCATCGTGCGGAGTCGGAATTTCATGGTGGCTTACGGTTGCCTTCGCCAAGTGAGTTTCGGACTTCTCGACATGGCCTATTACACCTTGCGCGAACCGTTCACAGGCGACCTTATTGAATTTGAGAAGAAGGCATGGGAGAAAGCATTGGTGTTCAAGCAACAGCCCGGCACTTGCATGACCGTGCAATTCTCTCACATCATGGCAGGCGGTTACGCTGCCGGATACTACAGTTACAAATGGGCGGAAGTGTTGGAGGCCGACGCCTTCAGCGTCTTCAAGAAAAGCGGCATCTTCAATCCCTCCACCGCCCAACGTTTCCGAGACTGCATCCTCTCACGCGGCGGCACAGAGCACCCCATGACGCTCTACAAGCGCTTCAAGGGAAGCGAACCCACCATCGACGCACTTCTCCGCCGCAACGGCATCAGGAGGAGAAAGAAAGATTAAGGTACCATCCCCCACAACGATTGAAGAAATGACCCAAGAAGAGAAACAGCACCTCCTCGACCAGCGCTACCTTCGCATGGCGCGCATCTGGTCGGAAAACAGCTATTGCGTCAGAAGGCAAGTAGGCGCTTTGGTGGTGAAAGACAAGATGGTGATCAGCGACGGCTACAACGGCACTCCCAGCGGCTTCGAAAACGTTTGCGAGGACGAGCACAACGTGACCAAGCCTTACGTTCTCCACGCCGAGGCCAACGCCATCACCAAACTGGCGCGCAGCAGCAACAACAGTGAAGGTTCAACGCTCTACGTGACAGCCTCCCCCTGCCTGGAATGCTCGAAACTCATCATCCAAGCCGGAATCAAGCGCGTGGTATATGGCGAGGACTATCGTCTTTCCGACGGTCTGGACCTTTTGCGCCGTGCAAACATTGAAGTCAAACACATCAACATAGCAGAGAATGAACCTTAAAAAATCAAGCTACTTCATGCCCTTGGCACTCGCAGGATGCGTGGTACTGGGCATTCTCGTTGGCACTTTCACCTCCAATCATTTCTCAGGCAACAGGCTGAACATCATCAATTCTGGCAGCAACCGGCTGAACGACCTGTTACATCTCATCGATGACCAATATGTGGACAGTGTGAACATGGACGGACTTGTGGAGGACGCCATACCGCAAATCCTTAGCGAACTAGACCCCCATTCCGTTTATATTAGCGCAAAGGACGTGCAGTCTGCCCAGGATGAGTTGACAGGGTCTTTTTCCGGCGTAGGCATAGAATTTGTCATCCGCAAGGACACCATTCATGTGCAAAACGTGATTGCCGGCGGACCTGCCGAGAACGCCGGCCTGATTGCCGGAGACAAAATCATCAGCGTCGATGGCAAACCCTTCGTGGGAAGCGAGGTGACCAACGAAGAAGCCATGCGCCGTCTGAAAGGCCCTCGTGGCACGAAAGTGAAAATCGGTGTGATGCGCAGTCACCAAAGCAAGCCAAAATATTTCACCGTCACTCGCGACAACATCACGACGAAAAGCATCAATTGCTCCTATATGCTCGACAAGACCACTGGCTACATACGCATCAAGAACTTTGGGGAAACCACATACAATGAGATGATGAACGCCCTTGCCGACTTGTCGAATAGGAATTTCAAGAATCTAGTTATCGACCTTCGTGACAATGGCGGAGGTTATATGGAGACAGCCATCCAAATAGCCAACGAATTCCTTCCCAAAGGCAAACTCATCGTATATACCGAAGGCCGCAAACAACCTCGAAATGAATTCAAAAGCGATGGCAATGGCTCCTTCCAGAACATCCCTCTCGTGGTACTCATCAACGAAACTTCGGCATCGGCTTCGGAGATTCTCGCCGGTGCCATCCAAGACAACGACCGCGGCACCGTGATTGGCCGACGCTCTTTTGGCAAGGGCCTTGTGCAGCAGCAAATCCCCCTTCGTGATGGGAGCATGGTACGTCTGACCATTGCCCGTTATTACTCTCCCTCCGGGCGCTGCATCCAGAAGCCCTACGAAACCGGCAAGGACAAGGAATATGAGGAAGACCTTCTGACCCGTTACAACCGCGGCGAATATTTCTCCCAGGACAGCATCAAGCACACCGGTCCCGAATTCCACACCCGCAGCCTGGGACGCACCGTATATGGTGGGGGCGGCATCACTCCCGACCTCTTCATCCCAGAGGACACCATAGGCATCACATCCTACTACAAGGAAGCAGCCATGAGCGGACTCATCCTGCAATTCGCCTTCGAGTACACCGACGAGCACCGCGATGAATTGAAGACCAAGAAGACGAGCAACGAACTTCTAGCATTTCTGAAACGTCAGAACCTGTTGGAGAAATTTGCCTCTTATGGAGAAAAGAACGGTTTGCAACGCCGCAACCTGATGCTCCAAAAGTCTCAAAACCTATTTGATAAATACATTTACAGCCGTATCATCTACAACATGCTCGACGAGGAGGCATGGATGGAGTATCTCAATACAGACGACCCCACCATCCGCGCAACCCTGGAAGTGTTCAAGAATAATGCGGCCTTTCCCAAGAAATAATCAGAAGAACATGACATCGACCACAACACGCACTCCAACATAGTTGTTGAGTCTTTCCACGATGTCATTTCGCCTCATCAACAATTCGGCCCTCAAGGCCGAATTGTTGATTTCTACATTCAGTGTCTGATTGGACACAAATATCCTTCCGGTGTTTTTCACCACCACGTCATCCATCACCTCCGGCCAAGCCGATATCAGTCTCCTTTTCAGCAAAGGAGTCTCCAACCCCATAGTCCGTAGATATTGCGAAAGGAGGTTGTCGAACTGTTTCACATCACGTTTGAACATGACTCACTATTGTTTGAGAATGACATCCCCGTTTTCCACGGAGAAAATCCTATAGTCGAAAGAGAAATGGGTGAGAATCTTGTCAAGATGGTCGCGGTTGGTGTCTGTGATGAAGATTTGCCCGAAGTCATCGCCACCAACAATCCTGACAATCTGCTCCACCCTCTGTGCATCCAGTTTGTCGAAGATGTCATCGAGCAAGAGCAAAGGTGTCGTGCTGCTGTTGGTGCGCCTGAGGAAGTCGAACTGGGCTAGTTTGAGTGCGATGGCAAACGATTTGTTCTGCCCTTGACTCCCCTCACGTTTCATGGGATATTCCCCCAACTTCAAATCCAAGTCGTCGCGGTGGATGCCATGAAGCGAGAATCCCATGATCCTGTCTTTCGCCCTGTCACGGCGGATGACATCAAGCAAAGGCCCTCTTTTGCAGTGTGACACATACTCCACCGACACGGTCTCAGAAGCGTTGCAGATGCGCTGATAGATGCCCTGAAAGACGGGTACGAACTCCTTGACAAAAGCATCACGTGCAGCATGGATGCGCTCGCCTTCCTCTGCCATCTGATGCTCGAGAATGTCCATCAGTTCACCGTCGGGTTCCTCTTCCATCTTGAGCAGCACGTTGCGTTGCTGCAACGCCTTGTTGTAGTTGAGAAGCGCTGTGATGTATGACTTGTCGTATTGGGAGATGACCATGTCCATCAATTTTCGTCTCTCTTCACTCCCCCCTTCGATGATGACTGAGTCGGAAGGCGAGACAAAGACAAGGGGCAGCAGTCCGATATGCTCTGACAAACGCTTGTATTCCTTTTTGTTGCGCTTGAAATGCTTTTTCTGCCCTCTTTTCATGGCACAATAGATATTCTCCACCTCACCTTTCTCACTTTCAAAGACACCTTCAAGCATGAAAAACTCCTGCCCATGGAGAATCAGTTGCGAGTCAATGGCATTATGTGCACTTTTGCAAAAGGCGAGGAAATGTATGGCATCGAGAAAATTGGTCTTCCCCATGCCATTATGTCCAATGAGGCAGTTCATCTTTGGCGAAAGATTGACGTTCGCCGATTGAATGTTTTTGAAATTAACGATGGAAAGGTTGTTGAGTATCATGAATTGTGGGCCGCTTGAAGACGATATTTTTGCAAAGTTACGTCATTTGTGGTTGAAAAACGAAAAAAGTCGATAATAAATTTTAGGATATGAGATAAAATGAGTAATTTTGCGCGCAAAAATGCACACCCATTTCAAGATGGGTATGGCAATCCCAAGCAACAACAATCAAAATCAATCAAAACAATAATGGCAAAGAAAAAAGAAACTCAGGGAAATCAGGACCTGACGGCAACCCTGAACAAGTCAGAAGCATTCATCCAGAAGTACAAGAAGCACATTGTAGTCGCCATCGTCGCCCTCATCCTCATCATCGTCGGATTGATCATTTGGAATAATAGTTCGAAAGAACGTAATGAGAAGGCAAGTGCGGCCATGGCCCAAAGCCAGCAATTGTTCGAGAATCAAGAATATGAGAAAGCCTTGAACGGCGACAGCCTCGGCACCCCAGGTTTCAAAAAAATCATCAATGACTTCAGCGGTACAAAATCCGCCAACTTGGCAAATTATTATGCCGGATTGTGCCTTGCCCATCAAGAAAAATGGGAAGAGGCTGTGAAATATCTCGAAAGCTACAAGCCTGCCGACGACATGGTGATTGGCCCGGCATCCGTTATGGATCTTGGCGATTGCTATGCCAACTTGAAACAATATGACAAAGCTGTCGAGTCATTCAAGAATGCTGCCAAGATGGCAGACAAAGCCTCTAATGAAGGCGTCAGCAACACCATTGCCCCCATCGCACTTAAAAAGGCTGCCATCATCTTGTCTGAACAGTTGAAGAAAAAAGACGAAGCCCTTGAGATTTTCAAGGACATCAAGAAAAAATACCTCAGCTCACCCATCCAGCAAGACATCGATAAGTACATTGAATACTTGGAGAACAAATAATAATGGCAACAGCACTTCGTCAATTGTCAGAGCAAGACCTTCAGAAAGTACCTGATGCCAGCAACATGTGCTTTGGTATCGTTGTTTCTGAATGGAACAAGGAGATTACCAACGCACTCTTGGAAGGTGCTGTAGGCACCCTTGAAAAGTATGGTGCCCTTCCTGAGAACATCCATGTGAAGACCGTGCCAGGCAGTTTCGAATTGGTATATGGCGCCCATCAGATGACCTTGAACGGCGGATACGACGCCATCATCATCCTTGGTAGCGTCATACGTGGCGAGACACCACATTTCGACTACATCTGTCAGGGTGTGACCTACGGCATAGCCACCCTGAACTCCAAGAGCGAGATTCCCGTCGTATATGGCCTTTTGACCACCGACACCTTGGAACAAGCGAAAGAACGTGCCGGAGGAAAACTGGGTAACAAAGGTGACGAATGTGCCATAGTGGCCATCAAGATGGCTAAATTCTAAAGCTTGCTTTTAAAGCTTGATATAAAGGAGAGGCTGCAGCCTCTCCTTTTTTAGGCTCTATAGCTTTTATAGTCTCCATAGTTGCTTGTCTTCTGTTGTCTCTCCTATAGGCTCCCTTTGCCTCCTATTTCTTCCTGTAGGCTCCTATTGCCTCCTATTTTTTCCCATAGGCTCCCATTGCCTCCTATTTCTTCCGCTCCTGCTGCCTCCTATAAGCTCCCATAAACATAAAAATCCTGCCCTCTCCCATAATAGCAAGGGAAAGGGCAGGAAAGATATCTTATTGATGTGATGCCAAGCGAGGTATCAATCCTCGACGACCACAGGTTTGTACTTGGGCACGAGAGCCTTCATGATGACCCATCCGATGAGATAAGCAACGGCACAGAAACAGAAGACTATCATATAGCCAGCAGGCTTTCCTTCAAATCCCAAGAACGTAAATGCACTACCTTGATTCTCGGCATAAGTAAAGAGTTTTCCTGAGAAATATTGAATAAGCATCGACCCAATACCTCCTGCCATTGCTCCAATACCAGTGATGGTTGCAATTGTTGACTTGGGGAACATATCGCCAATGGTAGAAAAAAGGTTGGCAGACCATGCTTGATGACCGGCACCAGCCAAGCCAATGATAATGGCAGGCCACCAAGCGGGATTGATAGGACTTGACTCCCACATAGCCAACGGCTGGGTAAATAATGCGAAAAGTGGGAAGAAAGCAAAAATCAACATAGCCAACATACGACCAGAATAAGGATTCATCCCCCGTTTCTCAACGAAGAGTTTGGGAAGATACCCACCAAAGATAGAGACGATGGTTACGATGAGATAGAGTATGAAAATGAGCAACTGTCCCATGGTGGAACTCGACTTATACCCAAATTGGTCGGAGAAATAAGCAGGAGCCCAGAACAAGTAGAACCACCACACGCCATCGGTCATGAACTTACCCACGATGAACGACCATGTCTGCTTGAAGGTAAAGCACTTGAGGAAATTGATTGCCGGCCCCTCTTCGTTGGCATCCTTGGGGTCCTCTTCCGTCTCCACATCCTGATTGATATAGGTAAGCTCAGCAGCATTGACATGCTTGCTTTTATTAGGCTTGTCATACACAAACACCCAGAGAGCCATCCAAATGAAGCCCAGTCCACCTATGATGATGAAGGCCATCTCCCATCCGAAAGCCTCGGCCAGCGGCGGTATGCTGATGGGTGCGGCCAATGCTCCCACGGAAGCTCCTGCATTGAAGATGGACGTAGCGAAAGCACGGTCCTTTTTGGGGAAATACTCTGCAGTCACCTTGATGGCAGCAGGGAAGTTGCCACTCTCACCAAGTGCGAGGACGGCCCGACAGAAGAGGAAAAGATATACGCTAACCATTGCGATGCTCGAGGCGATATTCGACCCGGCTTGCACCGCCCTGAGTGCCGTAATGTCTTCAAGTCCCACATATTTCAGGGTAACCCATCCACATGCAGCGTGAAGGCATGCACCAACCGACCATACGAAGATGGCCCAAAGATAGCCTTTTTTGGTACCCATCCAATCGATGAACTTTCCTGCGAAGAGGCAGAACACCGCATATAGAATAGAGAAGGCCGCCGTTATAATTCCATAGTGTTCATCGGTCCAATGGAATTCGGGGGCGATGAAGTCTTTCCAAGTAAGTGAGAGCACCTGACGGTCCATATAGTTGACCGTAGTTGCGAAGAAGAGCATTGCACAGATAATCCAACGATAGTTGGTCATTTTCGTAGTTTGTATGGGACTCATATTATAAGTGATTAGTTAAAATCTTCTTTCAAAATGCAAAGATACCTAAAAAAGGCGTCATAATTGCTTTTTTATTGCTTTTTTTTCGAAAAACGTATTTTTTGCCTTGAATAGAAGGCCAAGAATGCCAGGAAATACCAGGAAGTACTTGGAAAACTAGAAGCCCTAGAAAAACTAGGAATACTAGGAAAACTAGAAACCCTAGGAAAACTAGAAACCCTAAAATCCTAGAAACCCAGAATGCCTGGCTCAATCTTGGAAATAGACCCTCTTGACCCTGTTGCTGACCGCGGTGAGTATTTCATAAGGTATGGTTTGCAGGGTGTCGGATAGTACGGTCACGGGGAGGTGGTCGCCGAATATTTCCACAGTATCACCCTCCTTGCAATCGATGCCGGTGACATCTATCATGGCGACGTCCATGCAGATGTTTCCCACGTATGGCGCCTTTTTCCCATTGACGAGGCAATAGCACCTTCCTCTTCCCAGTCCTCTGTTGAGTCCGTCAGCATAGCCGATGGGGATTGCAGCGATAACGCTGTCCCTGGTGAGTATCCCCTTCCTGCTATAGCCCACCGTGTCCTCCTTCGGCACCTCCCTCATCTGCAAGATGGTGGTTTTCAATGTGCAGACGTTGTTCAAGATGCGGTTGTCACGACTGCTGATGCCATAAAGTCCTAGTCCAAGCCTGCACATGTCGTGCTGTCTCTCGGGGAAATGCTCTATGCCGGCACTGTTGTCGATGTGCCTTATGATTTTGTGCTGGTAAGCCGCTTGCAATTTATCGCTTGCCTCGATGAAACGCTTGTACTGCAAATCGGAGAAACGGTCGAAGTCGTCGCTGTCCGAGCCGACGAAATGGGAGAATACCGACCTCGGTATGACCGCATCTTGTTTGAGCAACACCTCCAAGAGTTTGTCGATGTCCTTCTGTGGGTCAAAACCAAGTCGATGCATGCCCGTGTCGAGCTTGATATGCACAGGATATTTCGATATGCCTTCTTTCTCAGCAGCATTCACAAGAGCATCGAGCAAGCGGAAGCTATACACTTCAGGTTCAAGTTTGTAATCGAAAAGTGTCTTGAATGATGACATCTCCGGATTCATCACCATGATGTTTCCCGTGATTCCGTTCTTTCTCAAAGTCACCCCCTCATCCACGACGGCAACGGCAAGATAGTCCACCCTATGGTCTTGCAATGTCTTTGCTATTTCCACGGATCCAGCCCCATAGCCGTCGGCCTTGATCATGCATGTGATTTTGGTGGAGGGTTTGAGGAACGAACGATAATAATTGAGATTGTCCACCAACGCGTTGAGATTGACTTCCAAGATGGTTTCGTGCACTTTGCGAACAAGCAGGTCTGTAAGGAGGTCGAAATTGAACTGCCGTGCGCCCTTGAGCAGAATCACTTCGTCTCGCAGCGTACTGAAAAAGTCGCTTTCCACAAACTCTTCAGTGCTGAGGAAGAACATCTTGTCGGGCACTTGTATGAGTTCTTTCCAAGTGGTAATTTCCGGCCCTATGCCGATGAAGCGCTCCACGCCCCTGCTTAGAGCAAGGTCGGAGACCTTATTGTAGAGAGTCTCTTCCGGCATACCGCTTTGGTAGATGTCGCTGAGCACCAATGTGCGACGTCTTCCCTTGTGGTCGGGCCTTCGGTTCATGAAGTCAAGTGCGATGGCAAGAGAGTTGATGTCTGAATTGTAAGAGTCGTTGATGAGTGTACATCCATGCTGTCCCTCCTTTACTTCCAGCCTCATGGCCACCGGTTCCAATTTGCACGTGCGTTGTTGCAATTGTTGGACAGTAACGCCCAGTTGCATGGCAACCGCCGCAGTCGTGATGGAGTTCACTACGGATGCTTCGTCGATGAAGGGTATCTGGTAACGACCTTTTTGATTTTTGAAGGAGAAAAAGACGGTTGTTCCATCGTCTTGTTTCTCAACCTTTTCCACATACATCGCAGCATCCGGATTTGAACGTGAGCACTTGATGACGCATCCCTTGTACCCCTTTTCAGCCACCATCTTGTCAACCATCTTGTCCACCAGTGGTTCCTCTGTGTTGACCACGATGCACTCGGTATTGTGGAAGAGTTTCATCTTTTCAAGGCATTTTTGCTCCAACGATTGGAAATGCTCCTGATGGGCCGTGCCGAAATACGTCATCACTCCTATGGTGGGTTGTATGATGTCGCTTAGTCTTTCCATCTCTCCCGGCATGCTGATGCCGGCATCGAAGAGAGCCACCTGTGAATGCTTGTCGAGCAGCAGGACGGAGAGCGGCACCCCCACCTGCGAGTTGTAGCTTTTAGGCGACCTGGTGACAATCATGGAAGGTGAGAGTATGTGATAAAGCCATTCTTTCACCACCGTTTTCCCATTGCTTCCTGTTATGCCGACAACGGGTATGGAGAAAGCTTCACGATGGCGTTCCGCCAGCCTTTGCAAAGCCACAAAAGAGTTTTTCACTCGCAGGAAATTGGCATCAGGGAATTTCTCCTCCCATTGGTTAGGGAGTTGCTGTACGACAAAGTTTCTCACTCCTCTGTCATAAAGGTCTTCCACATATTTGTGCCCATCGTTCCTTTCTGTCTTGATGGCGAAGAAGAGCGTGCTTTCCGCGAAACATAGCGACCTGCTGTCTGTCAGCACCCATTGTATGTCTGCTTTGGCAACACCGAATCGATGTGCTCCTATGAGCGTGGTTATTTGTTCGATGCTATAATTCATTTTTCCTTGTTTGTTGTTTTCCATTTGTCATTTCACCAACGTCACGCGCCTTGTGCCGAGATAGTCGACAAAACCTTGCTTCTCCAAGAAATGCATAAGCATATCGGAACAGACGAGTCCTGTGTCACGTCCCTGGTCTGAGCGAGGAGCATCGCAAATAGCAGCCACGTAACTGTTTGTCACCACCTTGTATTTTTTCTTCATATTTAGCTTCTTGCCATCGAGCGTGAAGAGTTTGATGTCTGATATCCGTGTGGTGTCTTTCTTGTCGAACAGCACCTCGCAATTGGCTCCACCGATGAAAGGGAAATAGCCCTCGCTGGTTTCATAGCAGGAAATCAGCATTTTCTTGAATTCCTCTCCGGTGATGTTCATCTCGACGCAAGGGTTGCCGAAGGGGTCGAGCCTGAGCACGTCGGAAACGGTGAAAGGTCCGGCTTCCTTCTCAGAGATGCGCACCCCTCCATAGTTTTGCAAGGCAAGGTCGGCCCCGGTTTCGCTGATGAGTGCGTCACACATCAAGCACCCCAGTTCCTCCAGTTCCTTGAACTCAGCGGCTGTTGCGAGTTGCCTATGAAACTCCGGGTTGTTGTTGAAGAAATCGACCATGGCTTGTGCCACCTGGTTTTTATGTGGATATCCTTCCACCTGGATGTTCTCAGCCTTCTTGTCCACCACTTTTCCATTCTCCATCTTGACAGTGATGTAGGTGACTCGCTTGAGTTTGTTGACATTTTGCGTGACAAGCACTCCGTTGTGCATTTCACCACCCTTGAGTTGTGTATGCGTATGCCCTCCTATGATGAGATCGAAGCTTGGGAATAGCTGTGCCATCTTCACGTCATCCTCATATCCTATATGTGAGAGGAGGATGAATAGGTCCACCTTGTCGCGCAGCCATAGATATTGCTTGATGGTCTCCTCAACAGGCGTGAAATGCATTCCCACCAAATAATCAGGATGAGCATCAGGTATGTCATGCACCCCCAATTGCACCACGCCCAGCACCCCTATTTTCACACCTTCAATCTCGAAGATTTTATAAGGCAGCGGATGCACGTTGAGTCCATCATCCGCTTTCATGTTGGCACAAAGGTAAGGGAAGTTGGATGTGGCGAGCACGGTGGCGAGACCTTTCTGCTTGTTATCAAACTCATGGTTTCCGAAAGCCGAAGCATCAAAACCGATGAAATTCATGAGCGCCGTCATGGGATAAGTGGGTATGGAGTAGAGGTCGTTGACGGGGTTTCCTGTCCTGTTGTCTCCGGCAGAGAACACGAGGAGTTGGTTGTCAATGCCTCTCAAACTGTCAACGATGGCAGAAAGCATGGGCATGTTGTCGATGTTGGCATGCAAATCATTACCCGAGAGGATGTGTATCTCCCTGGTTTGTGCATGCATGGTGGCAGCCATCATGACAACCGCCACCAGTGTGGTGAAGACTTTTCTCATTGCTGTTTGCTGATTTCGTAAGTGATGGCTGCGTCGGGGCCGAGTGGTGCATCGAGGTCGATTTCGTGTCCCCACTTGTCATAGACGACCACATAAGCCATGATGTCCCTGCTGATGCCGTTTTTGACGAAAAGCCTGTTCAGGGCATCCCTGACAGTGGCACCATGGAAAAGTACTACTTCTTGATTGTTTACCGTGATTCTCATAAGGATGGGTTGAATAGGTGTTTTTTTGCATTGGATGGCACTGGAAGACCTTGCCCTGCGGGTTGCTGTCTTTCACTCGTACCAATATGCAAAAGTAGTGATTTATTCGGAGGAGGCAAAATATTTCATGAAAAACTTGCAGTTGGCAGCCTGAAAAGGGATGCCTGGCCGGTTTTTCAATGGGTCAATGGAAACAAAGAGCCAAGCCCGCAGCATGCATGATAGCGCATGTATGCGAGCTTGGCTCTTTACCAAGAAGGCTATAGAGAGGTTTTAGGAAGCCATGGGAAGTTTTAGGAAATCAGCCCCCGGGGCTTCCTATATTATCCTATACCAGCACGACAGTTGCCGTTCTGGCGGCTTGTGCTCCCATGACGAGTACTTGTGCGATGTCGGCTGTTTTTGATGGTCCGCTGATAAACGTTCCATATCCATAGTCATTGAATTGTATGCGCTTGTAAGCCTCATGCATGTTGTTGACGATTTCCGTTTTCTTGAGAAGAATGACGAGGTTTTCCGAGATGAAGCATACCGCCTTCTCCTCCATGGCCTGGGGCACCCAGACGCATGCGTTCTCAGCCACACCGAAGACGCCCTTGATGATGCCCACATCCGTGCCGTTGAGTGCTTGTGGCGACCCTATGGTGTCGGGATTCCTTGTGGCAATGGTCACCTCCTCAAGGTTGCTGGCTATTTCCTTGGCGCCAGGGAAGAGTTCCTTCACCAGGGCATTGATGTCTTGTCCTGGTTTCAATTCGACAACCTTCCCACCCACGCTCTCTGTCATGGAAATGAATTGGGCGAGTGGGTCTGGATAGGTGATGCCCTTGATGTCGTCGAGCGAGGGCATGTCGTATTTCTCCTTCACGTTTTTCCTGAATCTTGACAGGATATCTTCTTTATTGCTCATAATTTCCTTATTTTCAGTTGACCTTGCCTTTCTTAAACAATTCCTGGAACGAGTTCTTGGGGAATCTCATCATCTTGTGCCCGTCGGCCCAAGGATTGAGTCCACATTCCATGAGGAACGACGGCACCCAGTTGGCCATGGGTGCGAATTTCATGGCGGTATTGTATAGTCCGCTACTTCCGAAGAGCATTTTCATTCCCTTGCACATGCGTTTCTTGTCCTTGTTGGCAGTGCCGAAATCATCGAGTTGCTGTCTCCATTTATAGACTTGGTCTCCAAGGTCTATTTTCACGGGGCATACCGTCTGGCAACTGAGGCACAAGGTGCAAGCCGAGACATTCCCACTGTGCTGCTTGGCATCCCTGAGCATTCCAAGGTTGATGCCCACGGGTCCCGGTATGAAATAGGAATATGAATATCCACCACTTCTCCTGTAGACAGGGCATGTGTTCATGCACGAGCCGCATCTGATGCATTTCAGCGTCTCCCAATGCTCGGGATTGGCCACCCATTCGCTCCTTCCATTGTCCACAAGGATGATATGCATTTTCTGCGCGGTAGGCCTTGCCTTTCTGAAATGGCTGGTGTAAGTGGTGGTGGGCTGCCCTGTTCCTGCCCTGCAGAGCATTCTTTGGAAGACAGCAAGGCAGTCGTAGTTGGGGATGACCTTTTCCAATCCTATGGCGGCAATGTGCAGTTTGGGGCACGACGTGCTCATGTCGGCGTTGCCCTCATTGGTGCACACGACGATGTCTCCTGTCTCGGCGATGCCGAAGTTGGCACCCGTCATTCCGGCTTCTGCTGTGAGGAACTCGTTGCGGAGGCTAAGTCGTGCCATATAGGTAAGGTATGTAGGGTCGTGATTGCCTTTTTCGGTGCCTAACTTTTCTTCAAAAAGTTCACCCACGTCATCGTGGTTGAGGTGAATGGCGGGCATGACGATATGGCTTGGCTTCTGCCCCTTGAGTTGGATGATGCGCTCCCCCAAATCGGTTTCCACCACCTCGATGCCGTTTTTTTCGAGATAAGGATTCATCTCGCATTCCTCGGTGAGCATGCTCTTGCTCTTGACCAATTTCTTCACCTTGTGCTCTCTGAGTATCTCAAGCACGATTTTGTTGAACTCCTCGGCATCCTTCGCCCAATGCACGATGCATCCGTTTTTTTCCGCGTTGGTGGAGAATTGCTCCAGATATTCGTCCAGGTGTGAGATGGTGTGCTTCTTGATGGCCGATGCTTTTTCCCTCAATTGCTCCCACTCCTCGAGTCCCAATGCCATTTTGTCACGCTTGGTGCGCACTCCCCAGAATGTAGCGTCGTGCCAATGTGCATACTTCTGGTTTTTCAAGAACTCTTTTGCTTTTTTAGAATGTGGTGTACTCATAGTCCTGCTGCTAAAATTTCTACTGCGTGAATGAATTGCATTTCCAAGCCGCGTTTCTTGGCGACTCCGGCCATGTGCATGAGGCATGAGCAGTCGGGGCCTGTGACATACTCCGCCCCGGTATCGATATGACGCTTCACCTTGTCTTCACCCATCTGTGCCGACACGGCAGTCTCCTCCACGGAGAACATGCCTCCAAATCCGCAACACTCGTCCGCCCTTTCAGGCTCGACAACGGTGATGCCTTTCTTGAGTTCAAGCAAGTCCTTGATTTTATTGAACTTACTCACGTTCATCTCGCTTGGGGAGCTGAGTCCCAGTTCCCGCACGCCGTGACAAGAGTTGTGCAAGCTGACCTTGTGCTCGAAAGCTCCCGGCAAACTCTTCACCTTGACGACATCATGGAGGAATTCCACGACATCCATCGCCTTCTCTGCCGTGACACATTTTTTCTTTCCTTCAAGCAAACGAGGGTAGTTGATTTTCACGAACGCGGTGCAACTGACAGAAGGAGCGACGACATAGTCAAACTCTTTGAACATGTCCTCGAATTTCTCTGCGAGCGGCACCGCCATCTTCTCAAAGCCTGCATTGGCCATAGGCTGTCCGCAACAAGTCTGGTTGAGCGGATAAGTGACGTCCAACCCGAGATGCTTCAACAGCTTGTATGTCGCGACGCCCACCTGTGGATAAACGGCATCGACATAACAGGGAATAAATAAACCGATTTTCATGTATTATAATGTTTAGGTGTGTTCGCTTTCAATTCTGCAAATATAGCGAATTATTTGGATAAAGCAAGTGTTTTTTCTGAAATCTTTTAAAAAAATCGAAAAATGGAAGGTTAGTCAATCTTGTATAAGGAAATATTTGTACTTTTGCCCTATGAAACACGAAAAGATACGCTATTGGCTGTTATTGCTCCTGTCATGTTGCCTGAACTCAACACCCTGCGACGGCATCACCCCGACAGACTCCGTGGACATCAGTTTGCTCACCTGCTCTCCACATGAGGAAGTGTATGCCCTTTACGGGCACACTGCCCTGCGCCTTCTCGACTACACGACAGGCGAAGACCTCGCCATCAATTATGGCGTCTTCAGTTTCGAGCAACCGCATTTCGTGGCCCGTTTTGTCTTCGGTCTCACCGACTATCAGATGGGCATTTTCCCTTTCGACTTGTTTTGTCGCGAGTACGCCTATGAGGGTCGCTCTGTGACCGAACAGGTCCTTCAACTCACCCCCATGGAGAAGGAACGCATCGTGGCAGCCCTCATCGAGAACTACCGTCCCGAAAACTTGGTTTATCGGTACAATTTCTTTTACGACAACTGCACCACCCGCGCCCGTGACATGGTGGTGAACCATCTCGACGGCGAGGTGCGCTATGCCGGCAGCGAGGACAGCACCGCCACCTTCCGCAGCATGACCCATGATTTCAACATCAACCAGCCATGGGCACGTTTCGGCAACGACATGCTACTTGGCTTTCAAGCCGACCGCCCCACCACTCGCAGCGAGCGGCAGTTCCTGCCATCCAACCTGGAGACGGACTTCTCCCACGCCTTGGTGTCACGTCGCGACGGCACGGTCATTCCACTAGTGCGACAGACCAGCATGGTGTTGGAAGCCACGCCCCCCACCCCTGCCGCCGATTTCCCCTTGCGTCCCCGCACCTGTTTCTGGCTCTTGTTTGCCGTGACTGTCATCATCACCGCCTTGGAATTCCTGCTCCACCGTTCGATGTGGCTCTACGATGCAATCCTGCTTGTTGTCGCCGGCCTGGCAGGCTTGGTGCTCTCGTTGATGCTTTTCTCGCAACATCCCACCGTCAGGCTCAACCTACAGATGCTGCTGCTCAATCCCCTCCCCTTGTTGCTAGCCTTCCCCGTCATCAGGAAGAAGATTCGCGGTGGCCATCATTGGTGGTGGACGGTGTGGGGCGTGCTATGCATCCTGTTCCTCTTCGGAGCCGTCATTCAGGATTATGCCGAGGGCATGCTGATTTTGGCACTATCTTTGCTGACGAGGTGTATGTCAAATTGTCGTTTCTTGGCATCAACCAGCCCTCAAAAGACGACAAAAACCGCCAAATAACACAGTAGGACTAAAATGAATGCAATAAAATTGGCATTATGAAATAAAATGTGTAATTTTGCGCGATTATTGGAAACAACCATCAAAACAATATAAAAAAATGGGATTTATAAAGATTTTGCAATCCATGTTCGGCAACAAGTCGTCTCGCGACATGAAGCTGATCCAACCGATTGTAGAGAGTGTGAAAGCCGTATATCCTGAGATAGAAGCACTGAGCAACGACGAACTTCGTGCCCGTACGAAGGAAATCCAACGTTATGTGCAAGACTCCGCCAAGGAAGAGCGCGCGGTAGTGGAAAAATTGAAGGCGACGATAGAGGAGACCCCTATCGACGAGCGCAAACCCATCTTCGACCAAATAGACAAGATAGAGAAGGAAATCTTGGAAATCTATGAGGGCGCCCTCAACGAAGTTCTCCCCGTTGCCTTCAGCATTGTGAAGGAGACCGCCCGCCGTTTCACGGAGAACGAGGAAATCGTGGTTACCGCCAACGACTTCGACCGTGAGTTGGCCGCCACCAAGGACTTTGTTCGCATAGAAGACGACAAGGCCATTTACACCAGCCACTGGGTTGCCGGCGGCAACGATATGCGGTGGGACATGATCCACTACGACGTGCAGCTCTTCGGTGGAGCAGTGCTCCATCAAGGCAAGATTGCCGAGATGGCCACGGGTGAAGGAAAGACGCTCGTCGCCACGCTGCCAGTGTTCCTCAATGCCTTGACAGGCAACGGTGTACACGTGGTTACGGTGAACGACTACCTAGCCAAGCGTGACTCGGAATGGATGGGGCCTCTCTATATGTTCAACGGCCTCTCTGTGGACTGCATCGACAAACACAGACCCAACTCCCATGAGCGTCGCAAGGCCTATCAGGCCGACATCACGTTCGGTACCAACAACGAGTTTGGTTTCGACTACCTTCGCGACAACATGGCCATCTCACCCGACGACCTGGTGCAGCGCGCTCACAACTACGCCATCGTTGACGAGGTTGACTCAGTGCTCATCGACGACGCTCGTACGCCGCTCATCATCTCAGGCCCTGTGGAGCGAGGCGATGACCAGATGTTTGAGGAATACCAACCTCTTGTTGAAAAACTTGTCAACGCCCAACGCAAACTGGCCACAGAATACCTGGCCGACGCCCGTCAGAAAATCACCAAAGGCAACGAGACCAACGACAAGGCCTTGCTGGCAGAGGGATTCCTCTCTCTCTTCCGCTCCCACAAGGCCCTTCCCAAAAACAAGGCCCTCATCAAATACCTCTCTGAGGAAGGCATCAAGGCCGGCATGCTCGCCACCGAGGAGGAATACATGCAAAACAACAACCGCCGCATGCCGGAGGCTGTCGCCCCCCTCTATTTCGTCGTCGACGAGAAAATCAACTCCGTGGACCTGACAGACAAAGGCACCGACTGGCTGGCCAAGCAAGTGAACGACAAGGAACTCTTCATCCTTCCCGACATCACAGGCCAAATGTCGGAACTGGAGAACCGCCTCGACCTCACTCCCGAGGAAAAAGTCAAACTAAAGGATGAATATATGAGCCACTACGCCGTCCAGAGCGAGCGCGTCCATACGCTTCAGCAATTGCTGAAAGCCTACACGATGTTCAACAAGGACGACGAATACGTGGTCATCGACGGCGAGGTGAAGATTGTGGACGAACAGACCGGTCGTATCATGGAAGGTCGCCGTTGGAGCGACGGCCTGCACCAGGCCGTGGAAGCCAAGGAGCATGTGAAGGTGGAGGCCGCCACGCAGACCTATGCCACCATCACGCTGCAGAACTACTTCCGCATGTACCACAAGTTGGCAGGTATGACAGGTACCGCCGTGACCGAGGCTGGCGAGTTCTGGGACATCTACAAACTCGACGTGGTTGAGATTCCCACCAACAAACCAGTGATTCGCAATGACATGAACGACCGCGTCTATAAGACACAACGTGAGAAATACAGGGCTGTGATAGAGGAAATCATAGCCATGCGCAACCAGGGACGCCCGACCCTCGTGGGCACCACGTCGGTGGAAATTTCCGAGTTGCTCTCCCGCATGTTGAACATGAACAACATCCCCCACAACGTGCTCAACGCGAAACTGCACCAGAAAGAGGCCGACATCGTGGCCCAGGCAGGCCGAAGCACCGACGGCAAGGGTGCCGTCACCATCGCCACCAACATGGCCGGCCGTGGTACCGACATCAAGCTCACCCCCGAGGTGAAAGCCGCCGGCGGTCTCGCCATCATCGGTACTGAGCGCCACGAGAGCCGCCGTGTGGACCGACAGTTGCGCGGTCGTTCCGGCCGTCAAGGCGACCCCGGTTCATCCGTGTTCTACGTCTCCTTGGAGGACAAGTTGATGCGTCTCTTCGCTTCCGAACGCATCGCGAAGGTGATGGACCACCTTGGCTTCGAGGATGGCGAGCGCATCGAGCACAAGATGATCAGCAACAGCATCGAGCGCGCCCAAAAGAAAGTGGAAGAGAACCATTTCGGCATCCGCAAGCGACTTCTTGAATACGATGACGTGATGAACATGCAGCGCAAGATGATTTATCAGAAGCGCCGTCACGCCTTGATGGGCGAGCGTATCGGCATGGACATCGCCGACATGATGTGGGACCGTGTGACAAAGGTCATCGAAAACAACGCCGGCGATTACCAAGGCTGCCAGGAAATGTTCCTAAAGACGTTTGCCATGGAATGCCCGTTCACCGCCAGAGACCTTGCCAACAAGAGCCGCGAACGCCTCGAGGAAGACAGTTACACCGCCGTGATGGAAACATTCAAGCGCCGCTCCGAACGCATCCACGAGGTGGCTTGGCCCATCATCAAGCAGGTGTATGAAGAACAAGGACAAATCTATGAGCGCATCAACGTGCCCATCACCGACGGTCGCGCCGTGATGAACATCCCGTGCAACCTGAAAGAGGCCTACGACACGGAATGCAAATCGGTGGTGAAGCAATTCGAGAAAGTGGTGATGCTACATATCATCGACGACTTCTGGAAAGAGAACCTTCGCTTACTCGACGAACTGAAACACAATGTCCAGAACAGTGCCTCTTATGAGCAGAAAGACCCGCTGGTGATCTTCAAGATAGAGAGTGCGAAACTCTTTGATGATATGATCGATGACATGCACAACCGTACTTGCGAAATCCTCATGCGCGGACAAATCCCGCAACTGGCGCAACAGCAGAACGTGCAGGAGGCTGCACCGGAAAAGCACAGCCAACGCTACCAGGAAAGCAAGGGCGACGAGATGGTGGATCAGGGGCAGAAGGCTGCCGCCAGCCAAGACACTCGCGAGACGGCATCACGACAGGCCCGACAGCCCATCCGCAAGGATAAACTGCCCGGCCGCAACGACCCATGCCCCTGCGGAAGTGGAAAGAAATTCAAAAACTGCCACGGTCGCGGGTTGGTATAACCCATCACACCTTCATTCAATAGATTAAGTAGGTGATCAAAATTAGATGATAGCAACACCTACAAGAATGATAATTACAGATAATTTTGATTACCTACTTATGAAAATAGACATCACGAGCCTCCGCAAGACATTTGGCGAGAAAGTGGCGGTCGATATCGACGAATACCATATCGGCCATGGCGAGATGATAGGACTGGTGGGCAACAACGGTGCAGGAAAGACCACACTGTTCCGCTTGATGCTCGACCTTCTCAAGGCCGACCAAGGCACGGTGGAGTTTGGCATCCCCGTCTCCTCGGAAAACGAAAACACCTCTTCGTCGGAAACCGAACAAAAGGTGAACCCAGCGGAGTCAGAGGTGTGGAAAGACCATACCGGAGCCTATGTCGATGACAGTTTCCTCATCGACTTCCTCACCCCCGAAGAGTATTTTGATTTCATCGGCAAAGTGTGCGGCATGGACAAGGGCGAGGTTGACACCCACGTGAAGGAATTCGAGCACCTGATGGCAGGCGAGATCATGGACCAGAAGAAACTCATCCGTGACTTCTCTGCAGGCAACAAGCAGAAAATCGGCATCATCGCCGCGCTTCTCAACCGCCCCTCATTGGTGATCCTTGACGAGCCTTTCAATTTCCTCGACCCATCAAGCCAGAACATCCTGAAACACGTCTTGACGGAATACAACCGCAACACAGGCGCCACCATCATCATCAGCAGCCACAACCTGTCGCACACCATCGACATCTGTCCGCGCATCACCCTGTTGGAGCATGGCCACATTGTGAAAGACCTGTCCAACATTGACCACAGCGCAGCTGACGAACTGAACCAATATTTCGACCAACAGGCGGAAAGGGTTGATAATTAATAATTTATAATTAATAATTTATAATTGAAGTGCTGATTTGGAGGGTAGCCCCAATCAGCACTTCAATTTTTTACGCCCAAGCGGGTGCATAGGCCAAGCTCATCATCCAGCCCTTGTGGAAACGCCAAAAGACAACGTTCCCACAAGGCTGCAAAATAATTATAAATTATAAATTATTAATTATCAATTGATTATACCATTCCTTCAACACGTAGAAGGCGCGTTTGCGCTTGCCCTGGTCGGAAACGAGACCCTTGCGGTTGAAGAAGTTTTGTATTTCCGGCAAGGGGCGCCTGGGCGAGCGGAAGTCCTTGAGCACCCATGGGCATGTGCCAGCCAATCCTTCCACCTTGCTAAGCATGGCAAGGTTCTCCTGATAGAGTTTTTCTTGGAACTCCTCCGTCCACCGTTGTCCGGTGTCGCCATGGAGTCCAGCCTTTGCACCCCCGCCAAACTCGCTGACGATGACAGGTTTCTCATAAGGTATCTCCCATTTCATCTTGGAAGCGTCGTTCACATCACGATACCACCCCACATATTGGTTGAAACTGACAACATCGACATACTGATTCATATTGTCATTCAGGCGGTTGACATAATTGGAAGCACCCGTCACCTCCATGGCCATTGAGATGAGCCGTGTGTTGTCCATCTCCTTGGCGTGCTTGGCCAATTGGCTGAGGAAAGCGTCTCTTGCGTCACTATGTGGTGTCTCGTTGGCCACCGACCAGATGATGATGGCGGCCCGGTTTTTATCACGGCGTATCATATCGCTCAATTGCCGCTCTGCATTGGCATATGTGTCAGGGTTGCTCCACGAGATGGTCCAATAGACGGGGATTTCCGACCAGAGCAGGAAGCCTTGTCTTTCCGCCTCGCGCACTGCATGCTCGTTGTGTGGGTAATGGGCCAACCTGATGAAATTGCATCCCAAGTCACGCGCCCAAGCCAACAAGGTGTCGGCATCTTCGGCACTGTTGCATCTCCTACTGGTGTATGCCGTTTCCTCATGGGAGCAAACGCCACGGAGGAAAATGGGCTTCCCATTGAGCAAGAGTTGCCTGCCGCGTGTCTCAATGGTGCGGAAGCCTATTTCGTCGGAGATGCGCTCCCCTCCCTTGGCAATCTCCACCTTATATAATTTTGGGTTCTCAGGCGACCACAACAGAGGTTTGGCTTTCAAGTCGATTTCCGCCGCACCTGCCTCGTCTGTGGCGATGGTCTTTTTCACCTTCAGCTCCGGAATCGTCAGCGTCACCTGTTCGCCTGCCTTGGCTTGGTTGAGATTGACCTTGAAATGCAGCAGTTTGTCATTTCCCTTGACCAATTGCAGGGAATAGTCGTCGATATAGGTGTCATCGACGGTGAGCAACAGCACGTCGCGGGTGATGCCCCCGTAGTTCCACCAGTCGAAAATGAGTGTCGGCACATTGTCGACATGGCGCTTGTTGTCGATTTTCAAGATGACGAAATTGCTGCCATCCTTCACCAAGTCGGTCACATCATAGCAGAATGGCGTGAAGCCTCCGACATGCCTTCCTACTTTTTTGCCATTGACATAAACGATGGCCTCGTAGTTGACAGCGGCGAAATAGAGCAATGCACGCTTTCCTGCTTGTTGCTGGTATTGGAAGTCGCGTTTCATCCATATCGTCCCTTCATAGAAGAAGAGTCTTTCGTCTTGCGTGTTCCAATCGCCCGGCACGTGCATCGTAGGAGAAGCATCGAAGTCATACTCCACTAGGTCCGAGGGTCTCTGTGGCTTGGCGTTGCGGAAAAAGCCCCACGGGGTGGGATTCATGCGGTAGTCGTAATAGCCTTGCTCTTGCACGTCCACAATGTAGTTCCACTCGCCATTGAGGGAAACATATTGTCGCCCATACACATTCTGCGGCGCAGGGACTTCCGTTTGTGCGAAGGCACCGAGTGACAAGAGTGTCGACAACACTCCTGTCATAAACATCTTGGTCTTGGTCATCATTGTCATTGATATTGTTAGGTTGATTGGATTACATTGTAAAGATGGGAATCTTCCCACCCCAAGTAAAAAAGCACTACAAAGATAATGAAAACGAAGTATCAAGCAAAAGAAAAGACGAAGTTTTTGCTTTCAATGTTGTTCCTATGAAAAATATGGGAAATTCGCGTGGCATACCTACGATAAGGGCTCGACGCTGTCGCAGCGTCGAGCCCTTTGCAAACTTCAAACAATCTTTAAAAGGATGATTGCTGTTTTTAAGATTTTTAGAGTACCATATTACTAATGGTGTATTATAGATATTATCGATTTCGTCACAGCATTATTCATCGTATGAAGAGGAGTTCACGATACTTCGGCAGTGGCCAGAGGCTATCATCGACGATGAGTTCCAATTTATCAATTTGATACCTGATTTCATCAAGTTTTGGTTCCACTGTGTCGTGATAGGCGATGGCCTTCTTGTGCTCATCCTCAATCTTGTTGGCCTCTCTTCTTGCTGAGACCAATTCATCCACCATTTGCTCGATGCTGCTGATGCGTTCTGCTATCTCCTCGATGATTTTCTTGTTGCGTGCAGAGAGTTTGTCAGCAGTATCTATGGGGAAGACTGTTGTCATGTTGCCTACATTGGTCAGCAACTGACTCTGATATCGTGTAGCCACTGGGATGATATGGTTCATCGAGATGTCTCCCAGGACACGAGCCTCTATCTGAATCTTCTTCGTATAAGTCTCCCATTTCACCTCGTTGCGAGCCTCCAATTCCTTCTTGGTCATCACGCCAAGACTCTCGAACATCTGTATGCTCTCCGGGGCGAGGTAACGCTCGAAGATGACAGGACACGATTTCTCCACGTCGAGCCCGCGACGAGTGGCCTCCTCCACCCATTCGTCAGAGTAGCCGTTGCCATCGAAACGTATGGGTTTGCAGGTCTTGATATCCTCGCGCAACACGTCGATGATGGCGTGGAAGACACCACTGTGTTCGGTGCCTTCATATTTCTTGGCATATTCAGGAATGAGCGCATCAACCCTTTTCTTGAATGAGACGAGCGCTTCTGCCACGGCACTGTTCAATGCAATCATCGCACTGGCGCAGTTGGCCTCGCTGCCCACAGCACGGAACTCAAATCTGTTTCCTGTGAAGGCGAAGGGCGACGTGCGGTTGCGGTCGGTGTTGTCGATAAGCAACTCGGGAATCTCCGGGATGTCCATTTTCATACCTTGTTTGCCATTCATCGAGAAGATGTTGTCCTTGTCGGCCTTTTCGATATGGTCGAGCAGTTCGGTCAGTTGCTTTCCGAGGAAGGACGAGATGATGGCAGGCGGTGCCTCATTGGCCCCTAGGCGGTGCGCGTTTGATGCGCTCATGATCGAGGCCTTCAGCAATCCGTTATGACGATAGACGCCCATCAATGTCTCTACGATGAAGGTGGCAAAGCGCAGGTTCTGCTCTGGCGTCTTGCCTGGAGCGTGGAGTAAAACGCCCGTATCGGTGCTCAGCGACCAGTTGTTGTGTTTGCCACTACCGTTGATGCCTGCGAAAGGCTTTTCATGCAGCAACACGCGGAAGCCGTGCTTGCGTGCCACGCGCTTCATCACCGACATCAACAGCATGTTGTGGTCCACCGCCAAGTTGGTGTCCTCGAAGATGGGAGCCACCTCAAACTGGTTGGGAGCCACCTCGTTGTGACGAGTTTTGCAAGGGATGCCCAACTCCAAGGCTTGGATTTCCATATCGCGCATGAATGCAGCCACACGCTCGGGGATGGATCCGAAATAGTGGTCATCCATCTGCTGGTTCTTCGCAGAGTCATGTCCCATCAACGTACGCCCAGTGAGCAGCAGGTCGGGACGTGCGGCATACAATCCTTCGTCCACGAGGAAATACTCCTGCTCCCATCCGAGGTTGGAAGTGACTTTCTTCACCGCTGGGTCAAAGTAGTGGCAAACCTCCGTAGCCGCGAGGTTCACGGCCTTTAGCGCACGCAGCAAAGGAGCCTTGTAGTCGAGTGCCTCGCCACTATACGAAATGAAGACAGTGGGTATGCACAACGTGTCATCAATGATGAAGACAGGCGATGTAGGATCCCATGCGGAATATCCACGCGCCTCAAAGGTGGAACGGATGCCACCGCTTGGGAACGAACTGGCGTCAGGTTCCTGCTGTACCAGCAGTTTGCCACTGAATTCCTCTATCATGCCACCTTTTCCATCATGCTCGATAAAGGAGTCATGCTTCTCCGCTGTGCCCTCCGTCAACGGCTGGAACCAGTGTGTGTAGTGCGTCACGCCATGCTCCTTGGCCCACTGCATCATACCAGCAGCCACATGGTCGGCCACATGGCGGTCGAGCCGTGCCCCATTGTCAATCACGTCGACCATCTGCTCGTAAACATCCTTCGGCAGATACTTGTACATTTTCTCACGGTTGAAGACCTTTCGTCCAAAATACTCGTAAGGTCTCTCACTGGGTGCTTTCACGTCGAGGGGCTTCTTCTTGAATGCCTCACCGACGACCTGGAATCTTAATGTTGCCATAATCTTGTTATTTTAAGTGATGTTATTCAATTTTATTTAGGAGTTAAAGAGGAGTTAAAGGGGAGTTAAAGAGAAGTTAAAGGGAAGTTAAAGGGACATATGTTCACATTGTGCCATTTTTACGCTGACATCCTTTCTTCTATAAAACCTTCTTCACACCTTATTTTTACTACTTGCATAAGTTGATGTTATTTGTTTGTCCAAATTTCTATTCTTCGTAGTGCCTCTTCCGTCGCCTCATGACTACCAAAGGCGGTGAAGCGGACGTAACCTTCGCCGGAAGGGCCAAAACCTACACCTGGAGTGCAGACCACGTTGGCGCCATAAAGCAATTCTTCAAAGAACTTCCACGAACTTGTCGCACTGGGTGTCTTCATCCAAATGTAGGGTGCGTTCTCACCACCATAACATTCGTAGCCCAAACTGCGAAGGGTCTCAAGCATCTTGCTAGCATTCTCCATGTAGTAGTCAATGGTCTGCTTGATTTGATGTTTGCCTTCTGGGGTGTAGATGGCTTCTGCAGCCCGTTGTGAGATGTAACTGGTGCCGTTGAACTTCGTGCATTGCCGCCGCAACCACAGTTGGTTGAGGGGTATGCGCTCACCCTCGAAAGTGGCGACACTCACATCCTTCGGCACAATGGTGTATCCGCAGCGGACTCCGGTGAACCCCGCCGTTTTGGAATAGGAATGGAATTCGACTGCACATTTCCGTGCCCCACGTATCTCGTAAATGCTATGAGGTATTTCCGGGTCACGGATGTATGCCTGATATGCAGCGTCATACAAGATGAGCGCATCGTTCCTCAGTGCATAGTTCACCCATTTTCGCAGTTCCTTCTTCGTGATGACGGCACCCGTGGGGTTGTTAGGATAGCAGAGGTAGATGACATCCATGTGACGTCCTTTTGGTATCTCCGGCACGAAACCATTCTCCGCCGTGCAAGGCATGTACACCACGCTCGACCAACGTCCGTTCTCGAAAACGCCGCAACGACCAATCATCACGTTCGAGTCGATATAGACGGGATAGATGGGGTCTGTCACACCAATGAAGTTGTCCCAATGCAGCAGTTCCTGAAAGTTGCCGGTATCAGACTTCGCCCCGTCGTTGATGAAGATTTCGTCGATGTCAAGATGGATTCCACGAGGCAGGAAGTCGTTTTTCAATATCGCATTTCTAAGGAAGTCATAACCTTGTTCCGGTCCATATCCACGGAAACTCGCTGCCGTGGCCATCTCCTCCGTAGCCTTGTGCATGGCCTCGATGACAGCAGGACAGAGTGGTTGGGTGACATCACCAATGCCGAGAGAGATGATGTCGGCCTTGGGGTGCATCACCTTGAAGGCATTCACCTTCTTTGCGATGTCGGCGAACAAGTAGTTGTTCTGCAAGTTCAAGAAATGTATGTTTACTAAAGCCATTTTTTATTGAAAATTGAAAATTGAAGATTGAAGATTGAAAATTGAAGATTGAAGATTGAAAATTGAAAATTGAAGATTGAAAATCATATTTCAATTTCTCCGTCAAAGACAAATGTTGCAGGACCGGTCATATAGACGTGGTTGTCCGACTCGCGCCATTCGATTTCAAGAGTGCCGCCGTCCATCACGATTTGCGAGTGCCGTCCTGCATTGCCGATAAGTGCAGCAGCCACGGCGGTGGCACATGCTCCCGTGCCACAAGCCTGTGTGATGCCGCTCCCGCGCTCCCACACACGGGTGCGGATGACGGCCATCTCCCCTGCCCTGCCCTCTTCCAACCGTACGCCATTATTGACTGTTTCGACACGAGCAAACTCGATGTTGCATCTCTGTGGAAAGGCGGGTAGATGCTCCAATATCCGCCCCCTGTGTTCCACCTGGTCCACATCATCGGTGAAAATCACATAATGTGGATTGCCCATTGAGACAAACGTTCCCTCACTGAGTTCTGGGTTGGGGATGAACAGGGTGTCGTCCTCGAGTATTGGTTTCCCCATATCCACAGTGACGCTTTTCACCATCCCATCGTCAACCTTCAGACAAAGCGTTTTCACGCCAGAGAGCGTGAGGAGGCGTATTTCCGTCTTCGAAGTCAGACCTCGCTCAAAGAGGTACTTTCCGATACACCGCGATGCATTGCCGCACATCATCGCCTCGGAACCGTCGGCATTGAAGATGCGCATGGAGAAGTCGGCCTCTGGCACGGGCGATGCACCAATGAGCACCAATCCGTCGGAACCGATGCCCTTGTGGCGGTCGCTCCAAGCGACAGCCGCTGCCGAGGGGTCGGGGATGTCATGATGCTTGGCATCGACGTAGATGTAGTCGTTGCCACAGCCGTGCATCTTGGTAAAGGAAATCTTGTTCATTTCGCAAGGTATTGATTCACTTTCATTGCTGTCTGCCGTCCAGACGCGAGGGCGCGTACGACGAGGGAAGCTCCGTTGGCGGCATCGCCACACACAAAGACATTGTTTGGGTATTGAGGATGTTCTGGTTTGAGGAATCCCATGGCGAGCAACACCAATTCCGCCTTGATGACCTCCGGTTCACCTTTCTCGACCATCAGCGGCCTGCTACCTTCTGGATTGGGTTTCCAATCGATTTCCTGGACTCGCACGCCTGTCAATTTGCCATCTTTGCCCAAGAATTCGAGCGTGTTGATGTTCCACCGCCGTGTGCATCCTTCTTCATGGCTGCTTGTCGTTTTCAAGGTGCGTGGCCAGTTGGGCCATGGGTTTTGCGGGTCTTCTGGTCCTTCCACGGGTTTTGGCATGATCTCTATTTGTGTCACACTATTGCATCCTTGCCGATGTGCGGTGCCGATGCAGTCGCTCCCCGTGTCTCCACCGCCAATGACGAGCACATCCTTTCCCTTGGCAGTGATACGTTCGTCTTTTGAAAATTCCATACCTGCCAGCACACGGTTCTGCTGACTCAGGATTTCCAGGGCGAAATGAACACCTTTCAATTCACGACCGGGAACTCTCAGGTCACGGGCAGTCGGAGTGCCTGTGGCGATGACGACGGCGTCATATTGCTTGGCAAACTGTTCATCACATTGGATGTCTTCGTTGTAACAGAACTCAATGCCCTCCTGCTCCATAAGTCGCAGCCTTCGGTCGATGATGGCCTTGTTGAGTTTGAAGTTGGGAATGCCGTAGCGCAGGAGCCCACCGGCAGATTCATTCTTCTCGAAGACGGTGACCGCATATCCCATCTGATTGAGATAGTTGGCAGCAGAAAGGCCTGCTGGTCCAGAGCCAACTACCGCGACGCGCATACCGTTTCTCGTTGGTATTCTTGGTTGTATGTATCCCTCCCGGAACGATGCCTCAATGATGGAACATTCGTTTTCGCGGTTGGTTGTAGGCTCATGGTTGTAGCGGTTGAGCACACAGGCTTTCTCGCAAAGGGCAGGACAGATGCGTCCGGTGAATTCCGGGAAAGGATTGGTGCTGGCGAGCAAGGCGTATGCCTGTTCCCAATCGCCTTTCGCCAGGGCTTCGTTCCACTCAGGAGCCTTGTTGCCCAATGGACAAGCCCAATGGCAGAAAGGAACTCCGCAGTCCATGCAGCGTGAAGCCTGCATCTTGCGTTCACGAGTGCTGAGCGTCTGCTCCACCTCGCCGAAATCGTGGATTCTATCGTGAATCGGACGGTAGCCCGCCTCTTGACGGTGTATCTCTAAAAAAGCCTTCATCATTTTATGTTGAAAATTATTATTCTGGAGTTAAAGGGGAGTCTTTTAAGGAGTTAAAGGGGAGTTAAAGGGGAGTTAAAGGGGAGTTAAAGGGACATGTGTTCACTTTTTCTCTACTTTCAAGATTAAAGGGGAGTTGCGAAAGTTGGATCAATAGTCTCTTTGGATGTCGGCGATTTTTTCGTGCAGCCTTGCCATCTTCTCCTCTTCGAGCACACGCTTGTATTCAATGGGGACAACCTGTATGAAGTCCTCGATATAGCGATGCCAATCGTCGAGCATGCGCCCAGCGAGAGCGGAACCCGTATGGAGGTAATGCTGGCGGATGAGTTCCAACAGTTCTTTGCGTGATACGGAGTCCTCTATCAGTGATAGTTCCACCATGTCCATGTTGCAGAAGTAGTCGAAAGTGTGGTCCGGGTCATAGACATATGCCACACCTCCTGACATACCCGCCGCGAAATTGCGCCCCGTCTTTCCGAGCACCACAACGCGTCCTCCTGTCATATACTCGCAGCAGTGGTCGCCCGCACCCTCGATGACGGCGATGGCACCCGAGTTGCGTACTCCGAAGCGTTCGCCCACCTGGCCATTGACATACAACTCACCGCTGGTGGCACCGTATAGGCCTGTATTGCCAGCGATGATGTTGTCTTCAGCATGGAAGAACTCCCCGGAGCGCACCGGCGGCAGGATGCTGATACGTCCGCCACTTAGTCCCTTGCCGAAGTAGTCGTTTGTCTCGCCTTCGAGTTTCAGGTTGAGGCCTCTAACGGCAAAGGCCCCGAACGACTGTCCAGCCGAACCTTTGAACTTGATGTTGATGGTGCCGTCGGGCAGTCCCTGTTCGCCATATTTCTTGGCAATGACACCGGAAAGCATTGTCGTCACTGCTCGGTCGGTGTTCTTGATGGCATAGTCAAGGGTGATCTCTTCCTGTTGTTCTATTGCCTTCTCTGCCGCCTTGATGATTTCCTCATCCTTCACTCCGCTTACCTTCGTGAACTTCCCACGGTCCCAGAACAAAGGTTTGTTTGTTTCCGGTTTGTGCAACAGACGGCCGAAGTCTATGGTTTTCTGTTTGTCGGTGGCGTTCGCGGTGTTCACCTCGATGAGTTCCGTATGCCCTATGATTTCCTTGAGGCAGTGAACACCAATCTCGCTGAGATATTCGCGCACTTGCTGTGCTAGGAAAGTGAAGTAGTTCACCACATACTCCGCACGTCCTTGGAAATGCTTGCGCAATTCCGGATTCTGCGTCGCCACCCCCATGGGACAGGTGTTGGTGTTGCACTTGCGCATCATCACGCAGCCAAGTACGATGAGTGGCAAGGTGCCGAAAGAGAACTCATCCGCTCCCAGCATCGCCATGATGACAACGTCCTTCGCCGTCTTCAACTATCCGTCGGTTTGCAGACGCACCTGGTTTCTCAAACCGTTCATGACGAGTGTCTGCTGTGTCTCGGCGAGTCCGATTTCGGGCGAAATGCCCGCGAAGCGCATACTTGATGCGGGACTGGCTCCCGTGCCGCCTTCCGCCCCGCTGATGACGATGAGGTCGGCCTTTGCCTTCGCCACGCCGGCAGCGATGGTGCCCACCCCGCTTTCCGCGACGAGTTTGACACTGACTGCCGCCGTGGGGTTGATGTTCTTCAGGTCGAAGATGAGTTGTGCCAAATCCTCGATGCTATAGATGTCGTGATGAGGAGGCGGTGAGATGAGCGAAATGCCAGGGATGGCGTGTCGCGTCTTTGCAATGATGTCGTTCACCTTGAAACCCGGCAGTTGTCCACCCTCTCCGGGCTTTGCACCCTGTGCCACCTTGATTTGTATTTCTTCTGCATTGACCAGGTATTCAGCGGTGACACCGAAACGTCCACTGGCAATCTGCTTCGTCTTGCTCGACAGAGAAACACCATCCACCACTGTGTGGTAGCGCTGGTTGTCCTCTCCGCCTTCGCCAGTGTTGCTGCGCGCACCCAGACGGTTCATCGCCAATGCCAATGCCTCATGGGCCTCTATGCTCAACGCCCCGAAGCTCATGGCTCCCGTCACAAAGTGCTTCACAATGCTCTCCACCGGCTCCACCTCGTCGATGGGTGTGGGGACGGCGGCTTTCTTCCATCCGAAGAAGTCGCGGATGAAGATAGGCTTTTCATTTGCATCTACCATCGCCGCCCACTGCTTGAACTTTTCATAATTCCCAGTCCTCGTGGCCCACTGCAGATTGACAATCGTCTCCGGGTTCCAAGCGTGAGCGATGCCGTCCTTCCTCCATGAGAATTGCCCTTGGTTCTTCAACGCCGTAGTCATTGCAGCGACAGTGTCGCTGCATAGTGAACAAGCAGCCTGGTGCATGGCAATGGCATCACGTGCGATTTCCTTCAATCCTATTCCGCCTATGGTGCTCATTTCCGTACCGAAATATCTTGC
Source organism: Prevotella sp. (assembly GCA_017524385.1). Lineage (GTDB taxonomy): Bacteria > Bacteroidota > Bacteroidia > Bacteroidales > Bacteroidaceae > Prevotella. Next base: position 32,303 of record JAFWSS010000161.1, on the reverse strand, counting down.
AAGCAAACTTTCGCTGAGTCCGATGCTCTCGAAAATCTTGGCACCCCGATAGGAGCGGATGGTGGAGATGCCCATCTTCGACATGATCTTCTTCAGCCCTTTGTCCACGGCTTTGATGTAGTTTTTCTCCGCCGTGGCATACTCCTCCTGAATCTTGCCACGCTTCACAAGGTCGTCAAGGACAGCAAAGGCCATATAGGGGCAGATGGCACTCGCACCATAACCCAGCAACAAGGCCACATGCATCGTCTCACGTATCTCTCCACTTTCCACGATCAGTGCCGTCTGCACCCTCTTGCCCACGCTGATGAGGTGATGATGCACGGCGCTCACCGCCAGCAACGACGGTATGGCGACATGACGGTCATCGATGTCTCGATCGGAAAGGATGATGTAGTTCACACCCTCGTCCACGCTGGTCTCTGCTGCGTGGCAGAGGTTGTCAAGGGCTGTTCTCAACCCTTCCTCACCTCGTTCCACGTCGAAGAGCATCGCGAGTTTCTGGGTCTTGAACCCTTTATACCTGATGTTGCATAGTATATCTAATTGTGTATTGGTCAGCACTGGCTGTGGCAGGCGCACCATCTTGCAGTTTGATGCGTCGGGCGTAAGAATGTTGGTGCCCACGGCGCCGATGTATTCAGTGAGACTCATCACCAGTTCCTCTCGGATGGGGTCTATGGCAGGGTTGGTCACTTGTGCGAATTGCTGGCGGAAATAGTTGAACAATGTTTGCGGTCGGTCGCTGATGACAGCAAGCGGTGTGTCGTTGCCCATGGCAGCCACTGGTTCCTGGGCCGTGGTGGCCATCGGCACCATGGTGCGGTCGATGTCTTCCTGTCCGAAGCCGAAAACCACCAGTTTTTGCGCTAAATTGCTCACGCTGTTGTCCACATGCCTTCCGCTCTTCAGTTTCTCCAATTGCACACGGTTCTCATTCAACCATTCGCGATAGGGATGCGCCTTGGCCAGTTGTTCCTTGATTTCACCGTTGTAATAGATCTTTCCCTCCTGAGTGTCCACGAGGAGTATCTTTCCCGGCTGCAAACGACCTTTGCTCACAATGTCTCCCGGCTCGAAATCCATCACGCCCACTTCGCTTGCCACCACCATCATGCCATTCTTGGTGATGGTGTAACGACTTGGCCGCAGTCCATTCCTGTCGAGCATCCCGCCTGCATAACGTCCGTCGCTGAACAACAGTGCTGCAGGGCCGTCCCACGGCTCCATGAGTATGGAGTGGTATTCATAGAAAGCCTTCAAGTCCTCACTGATGGGGTTTTTGTCGTTGAAACTCTCAGGAACGAGGATGGCCATCGCTTGTGGCAGCGACAGTCCACTCATGGTCAGGAACTCGAACACGTTGTCAAGGCTTGCCGAGTCGCTCATTCCCTCCTGCACGATGGGTCGCAGATCCTTGATGTCGCCCAGCGCCTCGCTGTTCAACACGCTTTCTCTTGCCTTCATCCATCCGCGGTTGCCACGGATGGTGTTGATTTCGCCATTGTGCGCCAGCAAGCGGAAGGGCTGCGCCAACGACCATGTGGGGAAGGTGTTTGTGCTGAAACGTGAGTGTACCAACGCCAGGCCGCTGGTGAGGTAAGGGCTCGACAAGTCGGGGAAATACCTGCGCAACTGGCCGCTGGTCAGCATTCCCTTGTAGATGATGCTCTTGCTTGACAACGAACAGATGTAAAAGTCCTTGTTGGTGACTCGGTTTTCAATCCTCTTCCTCACCTTATATAAAATACGGTCGATGACCGGTACTTTTTCATCACTTACGCCAGTCACAAAGATTTGCTTGATGGAAGGCTCCACCTCGCGTGCGCCAGCCCCAAGAACCTCAGGACAGGTGGGAACCGTCCGCACATGCATCAACGACAGCTCCTCACGCTCTATCTCCTCAATCATCACACTTAGGATGGCCTGCTGTTTTTGCTCGTCCTTCGGCAGGAACATCAGTCCGGTGCCGTAGTGCCCCTTCTCGGGTACAGGAATCCCTTGCAAGAGAATGAACTCATGTGGAATCTGAATCATGATGCCGGCACCGTCGCCCGTCTTGTCGCGGGTCTCTGCGCCTCGGTGCTCCATGTTCTCCAACACCTTCAAGGCATTGTCCACCAGTTCGTGACTCTTGTTGCCGTGGATGTTCACAATCATACCCACGCCGCATGCGTCATGTTCATAACTGCTTTGGTATAATCCTTTCCGTGTTTGAGTTTGCTTACACTTTGTCATATTATCCCTTTTAAAACTTTCTTTTTGTCTAAAAATCGATGCAAAGGTATGACAAAAGGTCAACAAAACAAAGGATTTTGCAACATTTTTAATCTTAAAAATCAGCTTGTCGAACAAATTGCTACAAAAATATGCATTTTCCATACAATTTGTCAGCAAAAAGGGGCAAAAGGAATACCAAACTATACAATTTGTCAGATTTTGCAAAATATATGAATCAAATTGACACGTATTTTAGATTATTACTTTCGGAAATTAGTAATTTTGCAGCCGAAATCAAGCAAAGTGTAAACAATAAAAGGTATAAAGGTATGAAGATTAAGAGAAGATGGATAATCTTGATGACGATGACGGCATTATTCGCCATCGCTGGTTTGGTGGCAGGCGAGCCATCGTTCGAGTGCGATTGGTCTGTGGTGTCGGCGGCTGATGTGGCATGGCTCATCACCGCCACGATTTTTGTTTTGATGATGACACCGGGTTTGTCTTTCTTTTACGGTGGCATGGTGGGCGCAAAGAATGTCATCTCCACCATGTTGCAGTCATTCATCGCGATGGGCCTGATTTCCGTCTTGTGGGTGGTGGTAGGTTTCTCACTCTGCTTTGGCGACGACATAGGCGGCGTGATAGGCAACCCGTCGACGTTCCTGATGTTCCAAAACGTAGGTGGTGAAGTATATACCACACCAGCAGGCAACGTGTTGGGCGGCGCGACCATACCGCTGGCCCTCTTTGCACTGTTCCAGATGAAGTTCGCCATCATCACCCCATCGCTCATCACAGGTTCGTTTGCAGAGCGTGTAAGGTTCTCTGCATATATGTTCTTCATGATGTTTTTCTTCTTCATCATCTATTGCCCCTTGGCACATATGACATGGCATCCCGAAGGACTGTTCATGCGTTGGGGCGTGGTCGACTTCGCAGGCGGCATCGTGGTGCATGCCTCATCGGGCATAGCGGCTCTGGCAGGTGCCATTTTCTTGGGGCGGAGGAGCACGGAGAAAAGCGAACCGGCAAACATCCCCTTCGTGTTGCTGGGTGCAGCGATGCTTTGGTTGGGATGGTTTGGTTTCAATGCAGGTTCATCACTACACGCCGACGGACAAGCCGTGAAAGCCTTCCTCAACACCAACACGGCATCGGCCACGGCCATGATGACCTGGATCTTCTTTGACTGCCTGCGCGGACGCAAGCCTTCGGCCATGGGAGCGGCTGTCGGTTGTGTCGTAGGGTTGGTGGCCATTACGCCATCGGCGGGCTATGTCACCGTGGGACAGAGCATTTTCATCGCTTTCGTCATCACGCTCATCTGCAACGTGGCGGTTTATTGGCGCTCACGCAGCAGCATCGACGATGCCCTGGACGTGTTCCCCACCCATGGCACAGGCGGCATTTTCGGCACGGTGCTGACAGGCGTGTTCATACAAGAGGGACTGATTGCCGGCACGATGGACGGATTTGTGATATTCCTGTACCACCTACTCGCCATTGTCATCGTGTTTGCCTACACCTTCGCCATGAGTTGGTTGGGTTACAAACTTATCGACCATCTCATTCCCATGCGTGTGTCGCCCTATAGTGAAAAGGTAGGCCTCGACTTCTCACAGCACGACGAGCACTATGGCCTCGCACACATAGGCGAACGCGAATTGGCGGAATATGAGGAACACCTCAAGGGGAAATTGTAGGATGAAGTTTGGGAAGTTGAAGGAATTGGAGAAGTTAGGGAAGTAGAAGGAGTTAAAGAAGTCAAGGAGTTAAAGGAGTCAAGGAGTTAAAGGAGTTAAAGGAGTTAAAGGAGTTAAAGAAGTTAAAGGAGTTAAAGAAGTTAAAGACAATACTCCTGAAAGTGACTATAGCATAAAAGCCAATGTCGACGACTTTGACAATTCCGATTACTCCGAATAATCCGACAACTCCGAACACAAGATAGAATGTTACGCAAACGACAAACAACAACAAAGGATTTATGGATACCAAGTACATTTTCATTACAGGCGGTGTAGCGTCATCGTTGGGCAAAGGGATTATCTCGGCATCTTTGGGGAAACTGTTGCAGGCGCGGGGATACAACATCACCATCCAGAAGTTCGACCCATACATCAACATCGACCCAGGGACACTGAACCCCTACGAGCATGGCGAGTGTTACGTGACGACAGACGGAATGGAGACCGACCTGGACCTGGGGCACTACGAGCGGTTTACTGGCATTGAGACCACACGCGACAACAGTGTCACCACGGGGCGCATCTACCTGAGCGTCATCGAGCGAGAGCGGCGCGGCGACTACCTGGGCAAAACCATCCAGGTGGTGCCCCATATCACGGACGAAATCAAGAGACGGATATTGCTCAACGCCACGAAACAGCCGTTGGACTTCGTCATCACGGAGATTGGAGGCACCATCGGCGACATCGAGAGCCAACCTTTCCTAGAGGCGATACGGCAGTTGCGATGGGAATTGGGACCACATCGGGCACTTGACGTTCATCTGACTTACATTCCTTACCTGGCTGCCGCTGGCGAGTTGAAGACGAAACCCACGCAGACAAGTGTGAAGCAGTTGCAAGGACTTGGCATACAACCGGAAGTGCTGGTGTTGCGAACGGAACACGACCTGGACGATACCCTGCGGGCCAAAGTGGCACATTTCTGCAACGTGGACGTGGAGGCAGTAATCCAAAGTCAGGACCTGCCAAGCATCTACGAGGTGCCAGTGAACATGCAGCGACAGGGGTTGGACGCCATCATCCTGAAAAAAATGGGTATGCAGATTGGCAAGACTCCGGAACTCGGCCCTTGGCGCGACTTCCTTGAACGCAGGAAACGAGCCACGAAGGAAATCAAGATTGCCTTGGTGGGCAAATATGATTTGCAAGACGCCTATAAAAGCATCATCGAAAGCCTTGCCCATGCGGGGACTTACAACGACCGCAAGGTGAAGGCCGTCTTTGTGAACAGCGAGGGCATCACACATGAGAACATCGGCGAGTGGCTCAAAGGCATGGCAGGCATCGTCATCTGTCCCGGCTTTGGCCTGCGCGGCATAGAGGGAAAGATGATAGCCGCCGAATATGGACGCACACACGACATACCCACTTTCGGCATCTGCCTCGGCATGCAGATGATGGTGATAGAGTTTGCCAGGAATGTGTTAGGCTATGAAGATGCCAACAGTATGGAATTTGCCATGAATACGGATTTCAAATCCACCGATTCACAAGTTGGGGGTTGCAAATCCCCAACGACACATCCCGTCATCGACCTGATGGAGGAACAGAAGAGCATCACGCAGATGGGTGGCACGATGAGGCTGGGCTGTTACGAGTGCGAACTCACCAAGGGCAGCCTCACTTACGAGGCCTATGGCGAAAAAAACTTCATCAAGGAACGTCACCGCCACCGCTACGAATTCAACAACCGATACAAAGACGAGTTTGAGAGTCACGGGATGAAATGCGTGGGCACCAACCCGGCAGCCAATCTTGTGGAGATCGTAGAGATACCTGCCAACCGTTGGCATATCGGAACACAGTTCCATCCGGAATATTCATCCACGGTTCTACATCCGCATCCTTTGTTCATGTCATTCATTAAAGCCTGCATCGATGGAACAGCTGAAGCATGAGTGTGGCGTGGCGATGATTCGCTTGCTGAAGCCATTGGAATATTATGAGAAGAAGCATGGCACCTGGCGGTATGGGCTGAACAAACTCTACCTGATGATGGAGAAACAGCACAACCGCGGCCAAGAGGGAGCGGGCGCGGCTTGCGTCAATCTTGATGCTCCTGCCGGAGTGGAATACATGTTTCGCGAGCGTGCCGAGGGGAAGGATGCCATCACGGAGATATTCAGACGCATATCCCGTTCCGCCGCCAACAAGGGTTCCTCCCAGACAAAAGACAACCAGTATTTTGCCGGACAGCTCTACATGGGTCATCTACGCTATTCCACGACAGACAAACGTGGCTTGCAATATGTACATCCGTTCCTGCGTCGCAACAACTGGCGTGCAAAGAATATCTGCTTATGCGGCAACTTCAACATGACCAACATCGACGAGGTGTTCGAGCACCTGACCAGGCAAGGACAGTCGCCCAGGATTTATGGCGACTCCTACATCATGCTGGAACTGATGGGTCACAGGCTCGACCGAGAAGTGGAGCGGCTGTATGGCGACGCACGGTTGAAGGGACTGAAGGACATTTTCATCACCCGATACATCGACGACAACATACAGATGGTCCATGTGCTCCGCACCACCATGACCCATTTCGACGGAGGTTATGTGATGTGCGGCCTGACAGGTTCCGGAGAGATGTTTGCCATGCGAGACCCCTGGGGCATACGTCCCGCCTTCTATTATCAAGACGACGAGGTGGTGGCTGTCGCCAGCGAGCGGCCCGTACTCCAGACCACCTTCGACCTTGAAATCGACGACATCCGCGAACTGCAACCAGGCCAGTCGCTCATTGTCAACAAGAGCGGGAAATGCCTGTTGGAGCAAATCCTCCCCGCAAGGAAATACAGCGCCTGTTCCTTTGAGCGCATCTATTTCAGCAGAGGCTCCGACAAAGACATCTACCTGGAGCGCAAAAGGTTGGGAGAGCAACTGGCATCCGCCATCATGAAGGCCATAGAAGGAGATATCAAAAACACTGTCTTCTCATACATCCCCAACACAGCCGAGGTGGCCTTCCATGGACTGACAGACAGTTTCAGGAAACTCGAGAATGATGTACGCATCGAAAAAGTGGTATGGAAGGACATCAAACTGCGTACCTTCATCACCGAGGACAAGGAACGCAATGACCTCGCCGCCCATGTCTATGACATCACCTACGGTTCGCTGCACCCCCATGAGGACAACCTGGTCATCATAGACGACTCTGTAGTCCGTGGCACCACGCTGAAGGAGAGCATCTTCAAAATCCTCGACCGCCTGCACCCCAAGAAAATCGTGATGGTGTCTAGTTCGCCACAGATTCGCTATCCCGACTACTACGGCATCGACATGTCGAGTCTCGAGGAACTCTGCGCCTTCCGTGCCGCCATCGCCTTGATTCGGGAACGCGGCATAAGCCAGTTGATTTCCGACACCTATCACGCATGCAAGACACAGCCGCTGGCGATGAACCACGTCCGTGCCATCTATGCTCCCTTCACAGCGGAGGAGATCAGTAGGAAGATTGTCGAGATATTGCGCCCAGAAGGCATGCACACCCCTGTGGAAATGGTGTTCCAAAGCATGGAAGGCTTGCACGAGGCGTGCCCCCACCATCCCGGCGACTGGTACTTCACAGGGCGTTATCCCACCACCGGCGGCATACGCATGGTGAACCAAGCATTTGTGACTTATGTGGAGAATGCGGAAAAAAGAACAAACCACCAACAATGACATGATGAAAGAAAGATTACAGGCAACAGCGCATGGCATGGGAATGGCAAAACTGATTCTCGAAAACGGCACCGAGTTCTGCGGAACGTCGTTTGGTGCAGCACACAACGTGTCGGGCGAGGTGGTTTTCAACACGGCTATGACAGGTTACCCCGAGAGTCTCTCCGACCCGAGTTATGCAGGACAGATATTGGTGACGACCTATCCGTTGATTGGCAACTACGGAGTACCGGAAACGGGAATAGACGACAACGGGCTGCCTCTGTTGATGGAAAGCGAAAAAATCCATGCCAAGGCATTGGTCGTGGCCGACTATAGCGAGACTTTTTCGCATTGGAATGCCAAAGAGCCGCTGGCTGATTGGCTGAAAAGGGAGGACGTCCCGGCAATAACCGGAATAGACACCCGACGGTTGACGATGATGATCAGGGAACGAGGCGTGATGATGGGAAGGATTGAGATACTGTCCTCTTCCTATGCTACCGCTAAAACTGCTGAGCACAAAGACTATGGCAGCGTGAACTGGGTGGCGCAAGTGAGTTGCAAGGAGGTCATCACCTATCAGCCTTTCAGTGAGAAACGGCATCGTGTGGTACTGGTCGATTGCGGCGTAAAGGCGAACATCATCCGCTGTCTGCTCAAGCGTGGCATAGAAGTGGTACGCGTGCCATGGGACTACGACTTCAACACCCTCGACTTCGACGGGCTGTTCCTCGCCAACGGCCCTGGCGACCCCGAACGTTGTGAAAAAACCGTAGAGCATATCAAGGCTTTCCTGGACAACGAACATGTGAGACCGTGCATGGGCATCTGTCTCGGCAACCAACTACTGGCAAAGGCTGCGGGCGCAAAGACCTACAAACTGAAATACGGTCATCGCAGCCACAACCAACCTGTGATGATGGTTTCCAGGGAGACTAGAGATAACAGGAATACCATTGACACCATGTCCAGCCAATGCTTCATCACCTCTCAGAATCACGGCTATGCGGTGGATGACTCCACCTTGCCCGAAGACTGGGAACCTCTTTTCGTCAATATGAACGACGGTTCCAACGAGGGCATCCGCCATAAAACAAAACCCTGGATGTCGGCTCAATTTCACCCAGAGGCGTGCTCCGGTCCCGTTGACACGGAATTCCTCTTCGACGAGTTTGTGAAAATGCTGGAAGAACACCCAAAGCCCATTAGTCCCATTAACCCCATTACCCCCATAAGACCCATAAGACCCATTGAGCCTACGAGGCCTTCCGTGAAAAAAGTGCTCATCTTGGGCAGCGGTGCGCTGAAAATCGGGCAGGCGGGCGAGTTTGATTACAGCGGCGCCCAAGCCTTGAAGGCGATGAAAGAAGAGGGCATCCACTCGGTACTCATCAATCCGAACATTGCCACGGTGCAGACATCTGAAGGAGTGGCTGACACCGTGTATTTCCAACCCGTACAAGCCGACTTCGTGGAACGCATCATTGAGAAAGAACGTCCCGATGGCATCTTGCTTTCCTTTGGCGGACAGACAGCGCTAAACTGCGGTGTGGAACTCCATCATAGGGGCGTACTCGACCGCTATGGGGTGAGGGTGCTTGGCACACCCATACAGGCCATCATCGACACGGAAGACCGCGACTTGTTTGTAAAGCGACTCGACGAAATCGGCGTGAACACCATCAAGAGTGAAGCATGCAACACGGTGGAAGAGGTGAAAAAAGCCGCCAGAGAACTAGGATTCCCAGTCATTCTCCGTGCGGCATACGCACTGGGAGGTCTTGGCTCTGGCTTCTGCGACAACGAAGAGGAACTTCTGACACAAGCCGAGGAAGCCTTCTCGTTTTCCCCCCAAGTGCTAGTGGAAAAGTCATTGAAGGGCTGGAAAGAAATCGAGTATGAAGTGGTGCGCGACCGCTACGACAACTGCATCACCGTCTGCAATATGGAAAACCTGGACCCACTGGGCATCCATACGGGTGAAAGCATCGTCGTAGCACCAAGTCAGACTCTCAGTAATGCGGAATATCACAAACTGCGTGCACTGGCCATCAAAATCATCCGTCACATCGGCATCGTGGGCGAGTGCAACGTACAGTACGCCCTCGACCCACAGTCGGAAGACTATCGGGTGATAGAAGTCAATGCCCGCCTGTCACGCTCTTCGGCACTGGCATCGAAGGCGACAGGTTATCCACTGGCCTTCGTCGCCGCCAAACTGGGTCTGGGCTATGGGCTCTTCGACTTGAAGAACTCCGTCACCAAGACCACCAGCGCCTTCTTCGAACCTGCACTCGACTACGTGGTGTGCAAGATACCACGATGGGACCTGACGAAGTTTCAAGGCGTGAAACGCCAACTCGGTTCATCGATGAAGAGCGTGGGCGAGGTGATGGCCGTCGGGCGCACTTTTGAGGAGGCGCTTCAGAAAGGCTTGCGCATGATAGGACAAGGCATGCACGGATTCGTGGAAAACAAAAATATTGAAGATGGAATATTGAAAATTGATAATGGCCCCACCGACCAAGGCACTGTCTTCAATTTTCAATCTTCAATCTTCAATCTTCAATTGCACAACCCCACCGACATGCGCATCTTCTTGGTGTCGAAAGCACTGAAGACAGGCTACAGCATTGAGCAGATTCACCAGTTGACGATGATCGACCGTTGGTTCCTGCAAAAACTCAGACATATCGTCAGCATCGACCAACAATTGAAGGAGCACTCCTATCTTGCCGACCTTGTGACTTTCATGGAACCATTGGAACTCATAGAACACATAGAAGAACCTGAGTTCGCATCTTTGCTTCGCAAAGCCAAGACATACGGATTCTCCGACTTCCAAATTGGCCGGGCATTGGGCCTGGAGTCATCCATGTCTATGGAAAAAGCAGGATTGTTGGTACGCTCCTGGCGCAAGGAACTTGACATCGTGCCAACCGTCAACCAGATTGACACCCTCGCAGCGGAATATCCTGCCCAAACCAATTACCTATATTTGTCATACCTTTAAAAGAATAAGACCATGTGTGGAATCGTATCAATATTGAATGTCAAAGAGCAGACCAAAGAACTGAGAGAGAAAGCGTTGCGAATGAGTCAGAAAATCCGTCATCGCGGCCCCGACTGGAGTGGCATCTACTGTGGCGGCAGTGCCATCCTCGCCCACGAGCGACTGAGCATTGTCGACCCGGTGAGTGGCAGTCAACCATTATTCTCTCCCGACCGCAAACAGGTGCTGGCGGTGAATGGTGAGATATACAACCATCAAGAGATACGTCGAAGCCATGCCGGGCAATACGATTTTCAGACAGGTTCCGACTGCGAGGTCATTTTGCCACTCTATCGCGAGAAAGGAATCAACTTCCTCGAAGAGTTGAGCGGCATCTTCGCATTCGTGCTCTACGACGAAGAGCGAGACGAGTTCCTGATTGCCCGCGACCCCATCGGCGTGATACCTCTTTACATCGGCTACGACTCCGACGGCACGGTGTACGTCGCCTCTGAACTGAAAGCTCTCGAAGGGCAATGCGAGCAATACGAGCCCTTCCTGCCCGGTCATTATTACTGGAGCAAAGACCCGGGGATGAAACGTTACTATCACCGCGACTGGTTCGATTACACTGCGGTGAAAGACAACGCCGCCTCTGTGGAGGCCATTCACGACGCCCTTGAAGATGCCGTGAAGCGGCAACTGATGTCCGACGTGCCTTACGGCGTGTTGCTCTCCGGCGGCCTCGACTCCTCTGTCATCTCAGCCATCGCCGAGAAGTATTCCGAGATGCGCATAGAAGACGACTCGAAGACGAAGGCTTACTGGCCCCGCCTGCACTCCTTCGCCGTGGGGCTGAAAGGAGCGCCCGACTTGGCAAAAGCCAAACTCGTGGCCGACCACATCGGCACCGTACATCACGAAATCAACTACACCATCCAGGAGGGTCTCGACGCCATACGAGATGTCATCTATTTCATCGAGACCTATGATGTCACCACCGTCCGTGCCTCCACGCCGATGTATCTGCTGGCCCGCGTCATCAAGTCGATGGGCATCAAGATGGTGCTCTCTGGCGAGGGAGCAGACGAAATCTTCGGTGGATACCTCTACTTCCACAAGGCACCCAACGCCAAGGCATTCCATGAGGAGACGGTGCGAAAACTCTCGAAGCTCCACCTTTACGACTGTCTCCGTGCCAACAAGAGCCTGTCGGCCTGGGGTGTTGAAGGCCGTGTGCCTTTCCTCGACAAGGAGTTCCTGGATGTCGCCATGCGCACCAACCCGGAGGCGAAGATGTGTACGGGCACTATGATGGAAAAGAAGATTGTGCGCGAGGCCTTTTCCGACATGCTCCCGCAAGAAGTGGCCTGGCGCCAAAAAGAGCAGTTCAGCGACGGTGTCGGCTATTCGTGGATTGACACCTTGAAACGAATCACCTCCGAAGCAGTCACCGATGAGCAGATGGCTCACGCCGCCGAGCGATTCCCCATCAACCCACCGCTATGCAAGGAGGAGTATTTCTATCGAAGCATCTTCGCAGAGCATTTCCCCAGCGACTCCGCCGCCCGCTCCGTCAACCAGGAAGCATCCGTGGCTTGCTCCACCGCTATCGCCCTACAGTGGGATGAGGCCTTTAAGAATATGAACGATCCCAGCGGACGTGCCGTCAAAGGTGTCCACGAGCAAGCTTATTGATATCCTTTAGAAACTAAAGAGACTATAGAAACTATTGCCTTTGCAAGGACCTGAAAACACTTGCAGATGGATTTATGATATCATAAAATTTGGTGCTCTCACAAAAAAGCCTTACCTTTACAACGGAATTGAAGAATAGGATATGGCAAATGTAGAGACGCCCAAAGTGTGATACTCATAAACCATCGGCATTATGTTGACAGAGAAAACAATGGAGCGCCTGCGGATACTCGCAGAGTCGGCGAAATACGATGTGTCGTGCTCGTCGAGCGGCACCGTACGCAGCGGCCGCAAGGGCATGGTGGGCAACACCGTTGGCGGCGTGGGCATCTGCCACTCGTTTGCCGATGACGGGCGATGCATATCCCTGTTGAAGGTGATGCTCACCAACTACTGCATCTACGACTGCGCCTACTGCATCAACCGCCGCTCCAACGACATCCGGCGAGCCACGCTCTCCGTCTCGGAACTGGAGGAAATCACAATGGAGTTCTACCGCCGCAACTACATCGAGGGACTGTTTCTGTCGAGCGGCGTGGTGCGCACCCCCGACTACACGATGGAGCGCCTCGTGGCCATTGTCCGCGACCTGCGCACGGTGCACCGCTTCAACGGCTACATCCACTTGAAGAGCATACCCGGGGCATCACAGGAACTGCTCACCGAGGCTGGCCGCTGGGCCGACCGCATGAGCGTGAACATCGAGATACCCCGAGAGGAATCACTCAAACTTCTTGCACCGGAGAAAGACCACCAAAGCGTGTTCCAACCCATGCAAATCATCCGCCAAGGCATCCTTGAGAACAAGGAAGAGCGTCACAAATACCGCCATGCGCCCCGCTTCGTGCCAGCCGGGCAATCAACGCAGATGATCGTAGGCGCCACCAGTGAGAGCGACCGCGACATCCTACAGATGTCATCGTCACTCTACGGTCAGGCACAGATGCGGCGCGTATATTACTCTGGATACGTCAGCGTGAACACCTACGACCCCCGCCTGCCCATTCTGAAACAACCACCACTCGTCCGCGAAAACCGTCTGTACCAAGCCGACTGGTTGTTGCGGTTCTATCACTTCACGGTCGACGAGATTGTGGACGACCACCACACCCACCTCGACCTGGAGATAGACCCCAAACTGGCCTGGGCGTTGCGTCACCCTGAGTACTTCCCCGTGGACATCAACACCGCCAGCTATGAAAAGTTGCTGCGCGTGCCCGGCCTCGGCACGAAGTCGGCCATGCTCATCGTAAACGCCCGCCGTTCGGGACGCCTGACCTCCTACCATCTGAAGAAGATGGGCGTGGTGATGAAGAAAGCCAAATATTTCATCACCTGTGGCGAACTGACCTCGACTTACTCACAACCCACCATAGGCATCAACGAACTGCGTCCCGAGCGCCTGCGCCCACTGCTCGTATCGAAGGCGCAGAGGAAGCGAGCGGCAGAGGAAATGCAACTAAAACTGGATTTTGCAGAATGACGGTGTATGTGTTTGACGGCACGATGGACGGTCTGCTCTCGGCTGTGTTCGACGCCTTCCTGCTGAAAGAAGAGCCAGAGCGTTTGTTGACGGGCGGTGATGTGCTGCCCCTGTTTTGTGAACATATCCATAAGGTGTCCACCGACACGGAGAAGGCACGTCGAGTATGGACCGGGTTGGAGAAGAAGTTGCCACGGGACGCCATGCGGATGATTTCCACCAGTCAACTGTCGGAATTGAAGGAACTGTGGCAACCGCTGTTCATGGTCGTGTGCAAGGTGTTCCGACAAGGGCGCGAGGTGGTGCGAAACTTTGCCGACCCCGACGTGCTTGCCGTGACACAGATAGCCCGACGCGTGGCGCACGAAGCCCACCGCATGATGCAGTTTGTGCGCTTTCAGAAGGCGAAGGACGGCACATACCTCTCCGTCATCTCACCCGACCACAACGTCCTGCCCCTTGTCATCAACCATTTCCGCGACCGTTTCAACGACCAACCATGGCTCATCTATGACGCCCACCGTCACTACGCCTATCACTACGACGGAGAGTCGCAACCCCTACGTGTCACCTTCGAGGATGAGGCATCGGTTCCCTTCTCATTGGACGACGGCAAACTCTCCGACGAACTCCTCAGCAGCGACGATCATCTGCTGCAAGACCTCTGGCGCACCTACTTCAAAGCCATCTGCATCCGTGAGCGTCTGAATCCCCGCAAGCAACTCAACGATATGCCCCGCCGCTACTGGAAGTATCTGACGGAGAAACAATAGCATTGCACGTGGGAATATTCATTGAGTGTCGACACGGAAATCATCAGCATCGGCAAACAAGCCGTACAAGGCAACATCGCTTGTGGCTGGTGGCTTGAAAGATTTTCAAGTTTACGAACTCACTTGATGACTTTTTGACCATTCTTGATGAAGATGCCACGCATGGGATTCTTGACAGGTCTGCCCTGCAAGTCATAATACACATCAGAGGGTGTGGAAATGGTGACGTTACGGATGGCGGAGCCTTCACAGTTCATTCGTGCAACGGAGAGGCCAAGACCAGGGTATTGGGTGAGCCATATGAGGTCGCGCCTGGGGTCGAGCGTGATTTTAGTGACCTCGTTGAGTGCGATGCCGGAGTTGTCGACGTTGTAGGTAGTCCAACCGGTATCGTCAAAGCAGACTAAACCTACGTCGCCAGCGGTGGCCAACCATTTTCTGTTGTCGGTATCGACCTGCAAGTCCCAGAAACAATTGCTTGGAAGTGGTGAGTTGTTGCGGTTGTAAGTCGTCCACCTGTTTCCGTTGAAGCAGGTCAGTCCGTAACCATATTCCAACCCCATGGTGTCGGGATATCGAGGGTCGCGGCAGTTCAACCACACCACGTCTTTGTTATCGACGGCCATTGCTCCAACATAATCGGACGGGATGGACGAGTTGGAAGTGGTATGGTTGCTCCATTGTGTACCGTCGAAAAGGAACAGGCCTCCGCCTCTGGTGCCACACCAAAGGCGATTATTGCTGTCGAATGCCATGCTTTGAACATACTCTAACGAGAGGCCGGAATTGTCTTTGTTGTATGCTGTCCACGTATCGCCGTTGCGAACGAAAAAGCCTTTGTCCGTAGCCACCCAGAGACGGTTTTGGTGGTCGAACTTGATGAGGTTGGCATTGGCCTCACAGAACGGATAGTCGGTTTTCAGGAATACAGTCTTGCCCGCCGTGGTGATTTCCACGAGGCAGGTGTCGGTGGAAAACCAAGGCCAGAGTATCCATACATTGCCGTTGCGGTCGGTCTCCGTTTGTGCGGTCTGCGCCATAGGTTCAAACTTATAGTCGCCTGTGTCAATGTTGTAGGTATGGAAACCGTTTAGCGAGCAAACGCAGAAATCGCCATTTCCGTCGATGCAGCCGCTGGAAAAGGACATTCCATTGTCGTATAGCATATTGTCTTTGAGCGTGATGGGCGTCATTTCGCCGTCGGCCATACGCAGCAATCCCTCGAACCGCGAGCCTACATACACACCATCGTTGTCAGCATCTAAGGTCAGCAGGTAATCGTTCCCGACATTCAACTGATAGGGATAGGCCGTGAAGTTCGTTCCGTCGAACATGGTAATGAAGTGGTCGCTCACCATCCAAAGGTCACCCTTTTCGTCGGCTGTCAGGTCTATGATGTCCGTCTCGGGCAAGGACGAATTGTCTGGCGTATAAGACGTGAAAACGTTGCCGTCATATTTCACAAGTCCTTTGTTCGTTGCCATCCAGAGGCATCCGTTTTTGTCGGTTTCGACAGTATTCACATTGCCGTAAGGATTGTTGAAAGGCACCAAGCCTTCGGACGTGAAGAGGCAGAGGTTGCACATGTTCGTAGCATCGTAGGATGCCACCCAAATCCTCCCATCAGCATCGGCCTTGATTTTCTTGACATAGGCATAGGGGCTAAGAGGGTTGAGGTAGTATTCGGCCGTGCATTTCTTGCCGTCGAAAGCGTACAAACAAGCGATGCCTCCTACGAGCATGGTGCCGTCGGTGTTGAAAAAAATGCCGGAAATATGCTGGTTGCTTTGGAATCCCGCATTCTTCATGTCGTATTTCTCCATGCCGCTGTTTGTCACCCTTGCCAAACCATTGTACTCCGTGCCAACCCACAGTTCGCCGTTGTGCAGGACCATGTCGGTGATGGAATTGCCCGTCATGGTCCCGTCGGCACGGCTGAGCACCGTCTGTTCTCCACTATTCTTGTCAATCTTCAAAATGCCGCCACCCTTCGTGCCGACATACAAGAATTTTTGGTCGTGGATGATTTTCATCACGAAGTTCTTGCTCGAAATATTCCGCCAGTCGGTAAGTTGGGCGTGCGCCGTGATGAAGATGAGAGCAATGAACAAGGTTATGATGCTCCTTTTTTCCATATTCCCTAAAATCCGCACCACTTTGATTCGACATTGTTTATAAGTTCTTGAGCAACAAAAAGTTGCTTAGGATTTTGCCATATCAGAAACTTCACTTGACTTAGTGGCGCAATTACAAGTCAATAAAACTCCGACCGACATGGCAAAGATAGCACATAAAAATGAGAAAACAACCGCTTTTGGAGGAATAAATTTCGTATTGGACAAATACGATGCACTTTTGCGCGAAGTGATAGGCTACAAAAATATTTTTGCGGATTTTGGGTGTTTTGCTCTTGGTTTTCATTACCTTTGCATACAAAACAAATGCATAGATTATGAAAGTAAGAATTCAGACCATGTTGGGCGACATTGTTGTTCGCCTTTATGACGAGACACCGCTTCATCGAGACAATTTCCTGAAATTGGTGAAGGAAGGGTATTACGATGGAACACTTTTCCACAGGGTCATCAAGGACTTCATGATACAAGGGGGCGACCCCGACTCCAAGGGTGCCCATGCCGGCAAGATGCTTGGAGCGGGAGGCCCTGGATACACCATAGAAGCTGAAATCAAGGATTCCTTGTTACATAAGCGTGGCGCCTTGGCCGCTGCCAGACAGGGCGACCAAGTGAACCCTGAGCGCAGAAGCAGCGGTTCGCAGTTTTATATCGTATGGGGACAGGTCTATAGCGAAGGTCAGTTGCAGCAGTTCTCCAAACAATTGCGGATGCAGCGTGTCCAAGAGGCTTTCAACACCCTTGCCGCCAAGCACCATGTAGAGATTATCCAGATGCGAAAGGATCGTAACCGGGTCGGACTTCAGGAGTTGCAGGACAAGTTGGTTGCAGAAGCGGAAAAGAGTGTCGGCAAGGTCGGCCTCTCCGACGAGCAGGTGAGGATATACTCCACTATGGGCGGCACTCCGCATCTTGACGGGCAATACACCGTGTTTGGTGAGGTAGAGGAAGGTTTGGATGTCGTGGAAATGATTCAAGGCACCGCAACGAGACGTAATGACAGGCCAATTGACGACATAGAAATGAGAATTTCCGTTATCGAGTGACATAGGCGAGTATTTGGATTCACCGTGATTGACTATTTCGTTGGTTGTTGTGCATCGGTCAAGCAGTTCTTGCATCTCGGCCCTTGTCGGCATGCGGTATTTGCCACCCGACTGTGAGTAGGCAGCATCGTATTGGGTTCCTGAGATGTTCACTCTTTCGTTGTATCTCACTCACTCAGATCATCACAAATATCATCCAGGTCATCACAAGGAAAGAAGTCAATATGCATATAACCCAAATCATCCAATATTTCTTTGGAATACTTGGGAATCTCCTCTTTTTTGGAAAAAAGCAGCCCGTCTACCAAGATGGTCCCCACGGCTTCTTTATACGGCTCGTCGAAAAGAAAGATGCAATAAGAATCGACGGAGGGGACGCGTAATGAATCGCCATAATACGTTTTTTCATCCTCATATCCATCGTATACTTTCGAAACACGGTCAAATCCATACTTCTTCTGCAAGTGATAAAAGAGCAATCTTAAGTCGTCCATTTTCACCATCAATGTAAAAAAAGGGGAATTCAAATATGTATTCAAGAAAAAATGTTCAAATGACAGCCCGTTTCGAATAGGGTCGACTGTAGTTATTCCCAAGCAGTAGTTGACAATGGAACAAGTGGCACTCCGAAAGAACACAGAAATAAAAATTTGTTGACTTTTGCAAAACTCCACGAGTTCGTGAATGACCAGGAAATAGGGTTCATAGCCTTTAAAGTGACGCAGTTCGTTTTCCACCCTTGCCGACACCAACGAGGAGATTTCGCCGTACCTTCTCTTGGCCCCTTCCTCAACGAGGTGCCTGAGATAGGATTCAGCATCCTCGAATCCTTCGGGCAGTTCTATTTTGGGCCAGTGCATGTTGATTTTGTTTTCTTCCATTTTCCCTTTGGTTTGCAGACAACAATCATTCATCTTTCCATGATCTGTGATGCTAATCCATCAGCAGACTAAGTAAGGATATAGTCGTTGCTATCGATGGCACCAATCAAAAACCACCGGTTATTATATTCTTTCAATAAATATGGATGAAGGATATGCTCTTTTATTTTCCCACTAAATGGTTTGTATGAGAGTTGGATGACCTGCCTATTCAAGATGACATCGAAAAGTCGAGGCAACCATTGGGTACCCTTCAACTCCGCTGTTGAAGAAAAGCTGAGAATAGGAAGTCTCCTATCAGCATCGAGACCTATCATGTATTTTTGTATCCATTCGAAATCCTTGAGTCCGTCAAACATTCCCAAAGTTCTCAACACTTCAGCTATAAGTTCATGCTCTTTCTCTGACATGTTCTCCGGAAACAAGGTGTAATCTTCCGTATAATAACGAAACCTTCCTGTGAAGTTGATGGGAGCCTTGTATATTTCGGCCATTTCCTTCAAGTCTTTCTGAATGGCTCGCAACGTGACCTTCTCCATCCCCGCGTATTCCAATTCCTTGTTGACCATTTGGTGGAGTTGCGAGGTGGTGTGTGAACCTTTCTGCAAGAACTGGTCCAGTATTTCGAATCTTTCCCTTTTAGGTATGTTCATATCTCTACTGTTATTATACTGATACTGATGATTACCATATGCCGCTGTCGTTGCCCATATCACTGCAAAGATATGATATTTTTGCCAAACATCTTTGTAAAATGGCAAATATCTGCCTCGTGGCTTTGAATCCATGGTGAAAAACTGTATTTTTGCATACTGCAAACTAACTACTAACAAAATGATGAAAAGAATGGTATCGGCCGTGCTTCTGTCATTGTTGGCAATTTGCGGCACAGAGGCACAAAACACAGTGGACAATAGTCTTACACGGCATGATTTCTTTTATGCCGGCCAGAGCAAGCAGCGACGGATGTTCATCGTCAAGGACGGCCAGGTGAGTTGGGCGTATCAAGATGGTTTGAAACGAGGTGAAATCAGCGACGCTGTTCTGATGAGCGACGGACACATTTTGGTGGCTCATCAGTATGGCGTGGCCGAAGTGACACAAGACCAGCAGACGGTATGGAGCTATCCAGCACCGGAGGGTACAGAGATTCACACCATACAGCCCATCGGAAAGACCCACGTGGTGTTTGTGCAAAACGGGCGTCCGGCAAAGGCTGTAGTGATGGAAATTCCCTCATGCCATATCGTTCGTGAATTTGAATTGCCCACCAACGAGAAGGGTTCCGTTCACGGACAGTTCCGCAATGCAAGGCTCACCCAACGCGGCACCCTGCTTGTCGCCAACATGGCATTGGGCTGCATCCATGAATACAACAGCCATGGCCAGGAAGTGGACCGATGGGATGGTTTCCTTCCTTGGTCTGTGCAGGAACTCCCGAAAGGCAACCTGCTCATCACAGGCCGTAAAGGCCACATCCAGGAAATCAACCGCCAGGGGCAGACCGTCTGGGAGATGAACACAACGGGATACGGTGTAACCCAGCCACAAAAGACCGTAAGGCTGAGCAACGGCAACCATATCATCAACAACTGGTATAACGAGTGGAACAAGGAACCGATGGACACGGCAAACGCCCCTGTCCAGGCCATTGAAGTGGACAAGGACGGCAAGGTGGTCTGGCAGCTTTGCACTTGGAGTAATCCCGACCTCGGCCCATCGACCACCATCCAACTGCTTAGCGAGCCAGTGAAACGCGAGAGCCTTTTCTTCGGTGAATTCAATGGTCGGCATCCCAAACTCTTCGTTGGTCCCAACGAGCCGACAGGCGTCGGGCGTGGCATCCATCCCGGCCGTGTGGCTTGGATTCACTCACCTGGCGTGGCAAAATGGGACGGGCATTCCGGACTATGGGTGGAAGACCGTTGGAACGACCAGTCACGAGCCGATGCCATGATACCAGAGGCGGTGATGCAACTCACAGGCGAGCCGACAGCGAAGAAGGCGTGGCGTGCACTGTTCAAGCACTTCAATCGCGAACATGGCCGGGGCAACCGAGGCTACAAAAAAGGCGAGACGATTGCCGTGAAACTGAATATGAACAACGCCATCACCCACCGCGACACCATAGAGTTGAACTCGTCACCCTTCACCACGCTGGCACTGGTGCGCTCGATGGTGTATGACGGTGGCATCAGGCCACAGGACATCGTGCTCTGCGAACCCAGCCGCGCCATCACCGACAGCATCTACTGCAAGATACACCGTGAGTTTCCCTTGGTTCGGTTTGTTGACAACATCGGGGGCGACGGTCGTGAGAAATGTGAATACTATCCCGAACAGATTGCCTATTCGGCAGACAACGGCAAGATGGCCCGAGGGCTGGCAAAGTGCATCGTAGACGCCGACTACCTCATCAACAGCGCCCTTTTGAAGACCCATTCGGGACCGGGGGTGACTCTGACCGCCAAGAACTGGTATGGCGCGACCGACATCAACCTATTGTGGCGGCAGAACGCACACAACAACGTGAGTCAGGACAAGCGCAACGGCAAACCCGGCTACAAGACCTTCGTAGACTGGATGTCGCACAAGGACATGGGACAGAAGGCACTGCTCTACCTCATCGACGGCACATACGGTTCGCGTGATGTGAATGGAGCACCCAACCCCAAGTGGATGAAAGAGCCCTTCAACGGCGACTGGGCATGCTCCATCATCGTCTCGCAGGACGAGGTGGCATGCGATGCCGTGGCGATGGACATCATCATTGGCGAGTGGCCGGAGTTTGGCAGCCTGAACTACTGCGACGAATACCTGCGCGAAGCTGCCAGCATCCCAAACACCCCCAGTGGCACGACCTACATGCAAGACGGCCAACCCCTGACGCAGCCCCTCGGACTCTTTGAACACTGGAACAACCAACAGGAGCGGAAATATACGAAGATTGATTTGATATACAAGAAACAATAAGCATGAAAGTGGTGGCCATGAAACGCATATTGCTCGTTTTCTCATATGTAGTTTTTCATTTGCCCTTCTGCACGGCGCAAATTGTAGATGCTTTTCAAGACATACTGCCTGTTACGGACAAGCGGATGATGCGGAGCCTGAATGGCATGTGGGACGTGAAGGTATCCGAGGAAATCGTCGTCTGCGCGGAAGGCGTTCTTCATCAACCCGTTCCACGCACAGACTCCACATGGACCAAGATACCCGTGCCTGGTTGTTGGGAGGCCTATGGACTATGCAAACCTAAGTATGACAGTCCGAACGCACTGACCGGGTTCTACCGCACCACATTCACCATACCGGAGGAATGGAAAGGCCAGCGCATCATCCTCCGCCTCGACGGTGTGCTCTATGGCTATGACTTATGGGTCAACGACCAATATGTTGGACAATGGAGGTCGGCCTACAACACAGCCCTTTTCGATATCACCGACCACCTCACACCCCCGCTCTCGAAATCCAAGGGCAAAGGATGGAGCCAGTCGCAACAACTCGCCTTGCGAGTCATCTCGCAATTCCGAGGCTCTGACTTCGACTACAACGACGACTGGGCTCCCAACGGCATCTTCCGCGACGTGACTCTCTTCGCCGTGCCCGAGACCCATATGAAAGACCTGACCATCCACGCCCGCCTGAATGGCGAAGTGGAGGTGGACACGGAGATAGCAAACGCGAAGAAAGGCACCACCGTCAGGCACGAAATCCTTGACGCCCAAAGGCAGGTCGTTGGCACAACGAAAGTGGCACATCCACATCTGTGGACGGCAGAGACACCTTACCTCTACACGTTGCGCACGACACTGACGCATAAAGGAAAGACACTCCAGGTCTTCGAACACAAGTTTGGTTTCCGCGAACTGACCATGGACGGGAACGTGTTGAAACTGAACGGCCAGCCCATCAAGTTGCGCGGGGTCACCTGTCATTCCACCGACCCATTGACAGTGAAGGTTGTCGACGAAGCCAGCATCCTGCGTGACATGCGCCTGATGAAGGAGGCATCGGTCAACTACATCCGCACCTCGCACTATCCCCGCGAGCCGCGTTTCTACGAACTGGCCGACTCCCTCGGTTTCTATATCATCGACGAAGTGCCCTTCGGCTATGGGGACAAGAACCTATCGGACAGCGCATTCTATCCTGTGCTTCAACAAAGGGCGCAAGCCACCATCCGTCGTGACAAGAACCATCCTTCGGTTCTCGTCTGGAGCCTTGGCAACGAAAACCCTCTCACCGACATCTGCATCCGGCTGGGCGATTATGTCTCCACGAAACTCGACCCTTCACGCCCCTTTTGCTATCCTCAGGTGGGCAGCTACTTCCGCCGCTTTTTCGAGGGCGAAGGGAAAGGATTCCCCTCCAGAGCACCCATCTACACCCCCCACTACCCTACTACGGGACAGATTGGCGGTTTCTACCAACAATTGGACCGCCCCGTCATCTTCACGGAGTATTGTCACTCATTAGGCATCTCCTTTGAGGATCACGACCGACAGTGGGAAATCATCGAGCGCACGCCGGGCATCGCCGGTGGCTCCGTGTGGGAATGGGTGGATCAGGGAATGCCGTTCAAGGCCCCCATGAAAAACCGTTATGGTTATGAGGAGCGTGTTTTCACCTCGCACGATGGCGGTTTCGAGATGTTCGGCAACAAAGGCACCGACGGACTGCTCTATGCCGACCGCACCCCGCTGCCCAATTATTACGAACTGCAGCACAACTATGCCCGTGCTTTTGTGAAGGAAGTCAAGGATGGCGTGCTCACCATCGTCAACCGCTATGATTTCCTGAATCTGAAGGACAACGTCGCCTTCCATTGGACGTTGACCAACGACCGCGACACTGTCCTTCGCGGTTCCTTCAGTCCTGACTGTCAACCACATTCATCAGCCACCTATACTTTGGACCTGCCCAAAAAGAATGGACTCTGCCTCCTTCAGTTTGATATTGAAGACGCCCAAGGACACACTTTCCTCCACCAGAGTTTTGTGCTCAACAAACCTGTTGTGGAATGGACGGGCAACGGCGACCCTATGGAGCTGATGCAGCAGGCACCGCTCATCAGGGTGGGACGCAAGCCGACGATGGCAGAAATGCTGAAGGTGAAGGACACTCGCATCGACAAGTATCTTCAACCTTTGGAGAATCCTTATGTCAAGGCTGAAGTAGCCATGGCACAAGAGGGAACAGGCATGAAGGTGAGTTACAAGCTGACCCCCGACACCACTTCACGTTTCCTTTCCGAACTAGGTGTTGCCTTTCTGCTCAACAGCTGTCTTGACCGTGTGCAATGGATTGGACAAGGGCCGTTCCCTTCTTATCCTGGACGCCGTCAGGCCAACCGCCATGGCTTCTGGGCCAAGCACAAGGATGACCTGTATTTTGAGGGCAACCGCATGGGCGTGGATGCCGCCTACATCAGCGACAGCCTGGGCAATGGCCTGCTCATAGTAGGCGACAGCCTGAACCTGAACTTTGAACAGACCGACCGTGGCATCGTCCTTAGTATCAATGCCGCCGTCTCGGGCCAAGGCCCGAAATTCGCCCGCACCGCATTCCCCATTGTATCGAAAGACTTGGGAACCCTTGCCGGCGATTTCCGCATCTATCGCATCAATGGCAGGGACGGCATCTCTGGTCTCCCCAAACTGTTTCTTCATCCCTCAGGCATACCATCACCTTTCCATCCGTTTGTGAAACAGTATGACACTTATCTGATGCGGTTTGACGACGCCTCAGACTTGTAAGTAACGACGATGGCGCGTTAAGGGGGGCGGTGAAGGGATATGCACGCCGGTTGCTGCTCGTCATTTGATGAAGTTGGTCCATGTCGGCCTCTCCTGTCGGGGGTGGCCATCCTCGGCGACGTTCAGCCTTTTGAGCATCCATGCCATGTTTCGTCCGAGGGTGCGCATGGTCTGCATGCCTTCCTCGTCCAAAGCCACCTGTCCGGATGTGTGACCATAGGCCATATTCCAATACTGCGAACTGACGACTGGCATGTTCATAATGGTGAAATACTTGTTTAAGCGGTCAAAGGCGGCTGATGCACCGCCTCTGCGGCATACGACAACGCTTGCCCCTGGCTTGTATTGCAGCATATTCCCCATCGAGTAGAACACACGGTCGAGCAAGGCGCAAAGAGATCCGTTAGGCCCGCCGTAATAGACAGGAGAGCCGATGACAAGGCCGTCAACGCCGTCCTTGACGGCTCTCCATACTTTGTAGTAAAGGTCGTCATTGAACGTGCATTTGCCCAACCTTCCGCACCAGCCACAAGCGATGCAGCCTTGTACGGCTTGTTTGCCGATGCTGATGATTTTCGTTTCAACACCTTCGGTGTTCAAGGTCTTGGCAACCTCGCTGAGTGCAAGGTATGTGTTACCGTTCTCTTTCGGGCTGCCGTTGATCAATAATACTCTCATAGGCGAAAAATGATGCTTTGTATGGTTGTTTTTTCGTAAGTATGAAGCCACCTCGTCAGAAAGTTCAATCCTGCTTTCTCCATGTATGCACTCTGGGCACAATGAGAAAAACCGCATGAAGTGGTTTGCAAACAGTGCCTGTACACCGTATGCGGTAGGCCTACTACCATCTCTTCTGAAGTTACGAACTACGACCCTACAAACGGCCGATTGTTCTCGTGACACACTTTCGTGGTGCAAATATACAAAAAGTTTTTGTATTATCGACTCCCTGAATCACAACTATTTCGGCCCCGCTGCCTGTGCTCTACCAGAGCGGCTACCTTACCATCAAGTCCTACGACGAGGAGGATGACCTCTATACGCTGGGATTCCCGAACGAGGAAGTGAGGAAGGTCTTTGCCTCCCTCTGAACCATACGGTTTTCCATGTGAAACAAGCGTGAAAGGCGATGAAAAAGGTCGATTTTATTTTGTATTGTGTCAGGCATGCACTATCTTTGCAAAAGCATATGCATCTGACCCTCCCGATGAAGGAAAGGAATCTCAATCAAAATCTGAACGTATGAAAAGAACCATCATTTGGATAGGCGCTCTTGTTATGGGTGTCATATTGGGAATGTTAGGAATATCGTGGCTCGACCAACTGATGACATTCGTGGCGACGGTCTATACCCGGCTGTTCCAACTATTGGCTGTGCCCACCATCGTATTGGCTGTCATCACCACCTTGGCTTCCTTCGGTTCAAAAGGCTATGGGAAAATCTTCGGGCGCACACTGACCTACACGTTGCTCACCACCTTCGCCGCCGCTGCCGTGGGCGCCCTACTCTATATGCTGATAGCACCCGGCAACCTGCCAGCGGAAACAGTCGTCCAAGGCGGGGAGACTGTCGAAGCACCTGCATTGTCGTATGCCGACCACATCCTCAGCGTCATCCCCGACAACATCATCAAACCCTTCCTCGAAGGGAACGTCCTCTCGCTGCTCTTGTTGGCATTCGCCATCGGCATCGGACTGTCGAAACTGCCTGAGTCGGAGAACAAGGCCGTCGTCGTAAAGGGTTTTCTCGGTCTTCAGGAACTGCTCCACCTGCTCATCCGTGGCTTGATATGGATGCTACCCCTTGGCATCGTCGCCTTCTCCGCCCAACTGTCGGCACAGGTGTCGGCGGGCGTGGTGGCCGATTCCATTGGCAAATATGTCTTGGTGGTGCTGGGTGGCAATGTCATACAGTTCTTTGTCGTCCTCCCCCTCTTCCTGCTGGCACGAGGCCTGAACCCCATACATGTCCTTGGCAGGATGATGCCCGCCGTGTTGATGGCACTCTTCACCAAGAGCAGCGCCGCTACTCTCCCCGTAACGATGGAAACAGCGGAAAACCGCCTCGGCATACGGAAGAGCGTGGCACGTTTCGTGTTACCCATCTGCACCACCATCAACATGAACGGATGCGCCGCCTTCATCCTCGTCACCTCACTCTTCGTGATGCAGAACGGAGGAACACCCATCACAGTGGGCACCATCCTGCCATGGTTGTTCATCTCTGTCATCTCCGCCGTAGGCAATGCAGGTGTTCCTATGGGCTGCTATTTCCTCACCCTTTCGCTGATGTCGGGTATAGGTGCGCCCGTGGCCGTCTTGGGTATCATCCTACCCATCTACACCATCATCGACATGGTAGAAACCGCCGAAAACGTATGGTCGGACTCCTGCGTGGCTACGATGGTGAACAAGGACACGGTGAAAATTGAAGATTGAAAATTGAAGATTGAAGATTGAAAATTGAAGATTAGTGTAATGGAAAGCGCCGGCAAAACCGGCGCCTACGAAAAACGGATAATGATGGCGTTGCACCGAATGATGCACCGCCATTCATATTTCAATTATACGATAATTACATGACCTATTACACGGTCATTATATGTTAAAAAACGTCGTTTGGGGTGGTGAGAAGTGGGCTGATTTCCTCCAACAAGATGTCGATGCCCTCCACCGCCGTTTTTTGTATATGATGGAAACCTTGGGGAAGCCTGTCCTCCATATCTCCTGGGTCAATGAGGAACTTGGGTATATCAGATTTGGCATAGTTCACCAGTCCGGCAGCAGGATAGACCACCAATGACGTGCCGATGACCACGAAGATGTCGGCATTCTCAGTCAGGATGACCGCCTGTTCCGCTTCAGGTCCTAGATATTCGCCAAACCATACGATAAAGGGTCGCATCTGTGAACCATCGGCTGCCTTGTCGCCCAATCTTATCGGCACATCAAGTGGATATTCCTTGATACAGTCGGAGGCAAACCTGTTGAGCGAAGAGGTCACTTTTTTCAATTCGCCATGCAGATGTATGACACGGCTGCTTCCAGCCCTCTCATGCAAGTCGTCCACATTCTGCGTGACAATAGCCACGTCATGGTATTTCTCCAATTCCGCCAGCATCTTGTGTGCATGGTTGGGTTCCACCTCCAAGAGGTTTTTCCTTCGGGCATTGTAGAAGTCGAGCACTGCCTGAGGATCCTCATTGAAGCCATCCACACTTGCCAGTTTCATGGCGTCATATTTCTTCCACATTCCATTTGTATCACGGAACGTGGGTACTCCACTCTCCCTGCTGATACCCGCGCCAGTGAGTACCACGATTTTTCGTCTTGTTGCCATTAGATAAGAGTGTTTTTGTTGTACAAATTTCCGCATAGCGTAAAAGCTAAAGTCCTGCGGATCAAAAAGCTTGTCTTGATTTTACTGTTTATCTCTATATACTTATGCTCGGTTAACTCTCCCCTATCAAAGGTCAATGCACGTCGATTCCGTCAAAATACAGTTCTGCGATGACGGTGTCGCCATATTTCGAACCGGGATAGACTTCCAGAATCTCGAATTTCAGTGTCCAGTCGGGCTTTGCGGCGTCGTTGTAGCCAAGAATGCCGACATCGAAGCTCTGGAGAGTGCGGCTGTCCTCCAAGGCGAGGATGGCATAAGGCTGGTTGTTGTACCATACGCGCAGTTTCTTCACGCGTGAGTTGGCTTGCCACGCCTTCTCCGACTTGACATGGCCGTTGAGGATGTTCACTGTTGTGATGCGAGGGCATTTCCCTTCGAACGTGTAGGTCAGGCTCTCGCCAATGCCCTTGCCCTTTGTGGCCCACACGCTCTCATGGCTGAAATCGTGGGCGTTCTCGCCCTTGTAGTCAAACTTGTTGTTGGGAGACAGACAGCTTGATGCAGAGATGCTCTTCACTTCTCCACCGCAGTACCAACTGCATTTGCCGCTGTACAAATCGTCGTAGATGGTGACGTTGCCATATCTCCTTAGCTCCTCAGAATCATCTCCATATTGGTTGGAGAGTTTTTCCCATTTCTCCACTGTGATTTTCGGCATCGGGGTGATGCTTTGGGGACTGATAACCTTTTCTTGCGCATGGGTGGCTGGCAGTGCGGCGAAGGCAACAAGGATGGTGATGAAGCTTTTTCTCATAATGCTTGATGATTTAATATTTTCGCAAAGATAATCAATTTTTTGTATTCATGACAGGTGAATTGGAAAAAATGAGAAAAAAGTATTTCGGACACATAAGTAGGTGTTCAAAATTAGATAATAGTATTTTATGATCTATTTGGATGCAGATTTTGCTTTCAGACGAACAATTCGATTAAGCGAGTGCAGAGTCATGCTTGCATGAACTATGCCGAGCGAAAGAATTGTAGGATGCAATCCAGTGGAGCATGGTGGACTATGTAAAAGGCTACGGGTAGGCGAGCTTGCTCGGGAATCTGAGAATGAGAGGAAAACATGCGCCAAAGAGACATAAAAGACTATATGCACCTACAAATAGGAAATATTTAGATAATTTTGAATACCTACTTATTAATGTATGTCCACAGAGACACATACCCACACTCCAAGTCAGCCATGTCAAGCAAAAGATTATTTATCAGCATATTATTTATCATTGCGCTGGTTGCCCAAACCTACAAAAAAGTGAACTATTTTTTCCAGACAAAACACAAATATTTGCTTGATTCACCATTAAAAACGAAAAAAAGTTTACCTTTGCACGACATTGGTTGTTTTTATTATGATGGACTACACAGCACACTATTCGTCGCCCATTGGCGACATCACGATGGCCTCCGACGGCAAGGCCATCGCCGGCCTTTGGTTTGACGGACAGAAATACTTTGCCGACACACTCGCCATGGAACAGGAGGAGCGGCCCGACCTTCCCCTATTCGCAGAAACCCGTCGCTGGCTCGACATATTTTTCAGCGGCAAGGCTCCCGACTTCACCCCACCCATTGCAATGCGTGGCAGCGACTTCCGCAAACGGGTATGGCAGACACTTTTGGAGATTCCTTTCGGTCAAACGATGACCTACGGCGACATTGCCCTGCGACTTGGTTGCAGGTCAGCGCAAGCCATTGGTGGAGCAGTGGGACACAACAGCATTTCTCTTATCATTCCCTGTCACCGCGTTGTAGGCACAGGCGGTTCGTTGACGGGTTATGCAGGCGGCATCGACAAGAAAGCATGGCTGTTGGAAATGGAAAAGCACAATTAACACCGACACGACAAATTTTGCAGGTGGAAAGCTTATTTGTCGCATATGAGGTTAAGTGTCGCTACGAATAGGAGAAAAAAACACGTGAAACTACCGGGTAAGCGAGAAACGACCTTATCTTTGCACTTGAACAACAATAAAATAACACTTGCTTATATCATGAATTTTGCAACTAAAAAAAAAGACAAAAAAAGAAGACATTCTCATTTTTATTACTACCTTTGCTACGTGTGTCGAATAATTCTTTACACTATAAAGGAAAACAAAATGCCCTTATGGTGCAGGAATAGCACAACTCTCTGAATATAAGGAAGCTTAAGAACACCTTAAATCAAAAGTGGTGCGAGGCATTGGCCAAGAAACAAGTAACAACCAAAATAAAACCGGAAAAGAAATGGAACGAAGAGATGTGACAAAATGGGCATTTATGCTCTTTCTAACCTTTGGTCTGGCATCCTGCGGGATTGACATTCCTAAGGAAACGCCTTCATCGTTTGAAACATTGACCGTTGAGGAGACCGACATCGTCTTGCCTATGAAGTTCAGCGCAAAGTTGAAGGGACAAGCCGATGTGACCATCTCTCCACAGACCAGTGGGCAGCTGATGAAAATCTGTGTGAGCGAAGGTCAACAAGTGAGCAGAGGCCAGACGCTCTTCATCATCGACTCCCGTAATGCACAGCATGAATTGGAGTCAGCACAGGCTAACCTTCAAGCCGCCCAAGCCAACTTACAAGCCGCCCTAGTGTGAAGACGCAGATTGTAGATATCCGCCGCAACATACG
Source organism: Prevotella sp. (assembly GCA_017524385.1). GTDB lineage: Bacteria > Bacteroidota > Bacteroidia > Bacteroidales > Bacteroidaceae > Prevotella. The sequence goes on along the minus strand of JAFWSS010000161.1, from coordinate 1,888 downwards.
CAGTGTGGAGAACGCCCTTTGCCGTCTGCTGGCTGAAACGCCTCAACACATCGAGCGCAGCCAATGGGGCAGTGCCGCCCTGACAGAAAGTTCTGACTCCACGACAGGACAAAGGATGTTTGACACGAAGTTCATCAAGATTGGTGTTCCCGCCGAAGCACTTCAAAAACGCCCCGACATCCGAATGGCCAATTTCGCCATGGAGGAAGCTTTCTACAACACACAGGCCGCTCGCGCGGCATTCTTCCCCAACGTCACCTTGCAGGGTGTTGTGGGATGGACCAACAGGGAAGGCACAGTGAACCCCGGCAAGATATTGCTCAACGCCGTGGCCCAACTCACACAGCCCATCTTTGCACGCGGCACCATCAAGGCCAACCACAGGATTGCCCAACTCACAGAGGAAGACCTGCAACGCAAGTACGTGCAGACTGTCATTGACGCCGGCAACCAAGTGAACGAAGCGTTGGCAGACTGTCAGGCGGCGCGTGAGAAACATGCCTACTACCATAGGCAAGTGGAAGTGCTGCGCGAAGCCTATTTCGGCACTCACGAACTGATAGACAACGGCAAATCCAACTATCTCGAAGTGCTTACCGCCCAGGAGTCCCTCCTCAACGCCCAACTCAGTGAGGCGATGAACATGTACAATGGTGCACAGGCCGTCATCGCCCTCTACATCGCCCTCGGTGGTGCGACAAAATAGGTTTTGACATGAAGTTGGCCAGGCTGTTGGTACTCCTCACCGTCATCTTCGCCCTTACGAGTGAAGCCCTGGCGCAAAGCCGAGACAGGAAAAGGAGGGAGCAGGTGGACAGCGCCCTTGCTGCACGATACTATCGCATCAAGGGCGACCTCGATACCGCCTATATCTCCCGGCCGCAGACGAAATGGACCGTCGTGGCACGGCTGAATGTGTCTGGGGCGAAGATCGAATCCGAGGCGATGGACAACGGGCAACATCTCACGGCAGAGATGACAGCCGACTACAAGTCTACCATCAGCTTGGCTGCGAGCTACCTGGGCTTCTCGCTCAGCGCATCGCTCAATCCTGCCAAAATGATGGGAAAATACCGTGACTACGAGTTGAACTTCAACTCCTATGGCAAGCGATTCGGTTTCGACTTCATCTATCAGGATGCCCATAACTTCACTGGCTGGCACGAAACCGACGGCCAGGACCGCATCGAGTTGCCTGCCGACATATTGTCGGTGAAGACGCTGAACGTGAACACATACTATGCGTTCAACAGCCGCCGTTTCTCCTACCCTGCCGCCTTCTCACAGAATTACATCCAGAAGCGTTCCGCCGGCAGCTTCCTGTTGGCAGCGTCTGGCCAGGGTCAGCATGCCACGCTGAAGTGGGACCAGGAGATGCAATTGAAAATGACAAACATAGGCATTGGCGCGGGTTATGGCTACAACTACGTGCCTTCGGAGGGATGGCTGTTGCATATCTCCGCGCTGCCCACGTTCATCGTCTATAGCAAAACCTCGATGACCTTCGGCGACATCCGCGTTCCCCTGCACTACCACTTCCCCGAAGTCATCATCACCGGTCGAGGTGCAGCCATACGACAGTGGGGAAACAAGTTCCTCGGCCTTTCCATGGTGTTCAACTTCACCAACATCGGCAATGAGGACAGGCTTGCCGTGCACAACATCAAATGGCGCATCCGCACCTTCTTCGGCATGCGTTTTTAACTTGAATTGCCTGTGGAAATAAATCTCTCCAATAGCAAAAATTTAAAATGATTATCCGCTTGTATCCGAAGGGCGGCCTGAAAGGCCAGCAAGCACATAGCCCAAGGCAACGCCTTGGGTGTCAAGATGTTCATAGTCGCCCTGTAGGGGCATAAGCATTTGTAGATGAAAGGCTTATGCCCCT
>JAFWSS010000160.1 GCA_017524385.1 Prevotella sp. | reverse complement strand
AGAGGAAAGTATTACCGCGTATAAACCCGAGTTAGGGTAGCATGAAAAAATGTTGCCCCAACTCGGTGTATGCATCACGTAAAGATATGCTTGATTAATATGGTATTGCGGAGGGATTTATTAACCTTTTATAGAGGAAAGGTAATGATTTTAAGAGATACCGCCAAATTTTTTTGCGGATAAATGCGGATAATCATATTTGATAATATCATTGTCATCGGTCTTGTCGATGTATAGATAGCCTTCCATCCTCAAACGAGAGAAGGTCTGGATGCCCACGGGATAGTGCCGAATGGGCTTATGGGGATTGTCCTGACTGGTCATCATGCTGATTCGATTTTCATTGGGAGGCGCAGACTCTTATCAGAGATTTCAATGCCGCCGCTAAGCTAACGAAAAATCAGCATATGACAAAATTTATACTGAAAATTTGTTGTCAATATCAATTATGGCCGCCAGATTTCCTTCAAATAGCTTTCCTGATGGTTTAGGGGTGTTGAGATAGGCTGCGCCTCAACAATAAAAACAAAAAAACCTTTTTTTGTTTTGTTTTGTCTTCGGCTTGCACTATCTTTGCATGATGAAAGAGAAGAAGTGTATGAAGACAATCAGATATTTTTTGTTGGTGTTGTTCCTTGCTGTCGCATGGACAACTTATGCGCAGACCCCGAAGATCCGCACCCAGCACAAGGTGGACAAGAATGAGTCGGTGTTTGGTATCGCCAATTCCTATGGCATCACCATCGAAGACCTCATCAATGCCAACCCCGAGATGAAACAGCAGGGGTATGAACTCAAGCGTGGCGCCATCCTCAACATCCCATACGCTAAGGGGCAGGAGAATGCCGCCACAACACAAGCCAACACCGCCAAGCCCGAGGCCACTACCGTAATTGGCAAGAACGAGGTGAGGGTGGGTGTGATGCTGCCCTTGCATGACAACGATGGCGATGGAAGGCGAATGGTGGAATACTACCGAGGCTTGCTCCTTGGCGTGGACCGTGTGAAGAAGGATGGCATCACCGTGGATTTGCATGCATGGAACGTGCCCATCGACGCCGACATCACCCAGACTCTCAAGGAGAAGGATGCTGCCGATTGCGACATCATCATTGGCCCGTTGTACACCAAGATGGTGAAGCCTCTGGCCGACTTCTGCGACAAGAACGGCATCATGATGGTCATACCCTTCTCCATCAGCGGCAACGATGTGGAACAGCATGCCAACATCTTCCAGGTCTATCAGGCACCCGAAGAGTTTGACCAACAGACCATCAAGAACTTTATCCAATGGTTCAACAACTACCATGTGGTCATCATCGACTGCGAGGATGAGAAGAGTGGCAAGGCAAACTTTATGAAGAAACTCAGGGCGGAGTTGGAGAACTACGACATCCATTACTCGCTCACTGCCTTGAAGACACAGGACAAGAATTTCGCAAAGGCATTCAGCCTCTCACAGCCTAATGTCGTGGTGGTCAACACCGAGCATTCGCCTGCGCTCAACAACACGCTGGCAAAACTCAACATCCTCACGCAGAAGAACGCCGACCTGCAAGTGTCGCTCTTTGGTTACAAGGAATGGCTGATGTACACCAAGGCATATCTCGACTATTTCTTCAAGTATGATGCCTACATCCCTTCCTATTTTTATTACAACGATGTCTCACCCGACACGAAATGGGTGGAGCGCAACTACCTGAAATGGTTTGAGAGTGAGATGAATGCAGATGCTTTGCCTAGGTTTGCACTTACAGGTTTCGACCATGCATGCTTCTTCATAGGAGGTTTCTCTCAGTTTGGGAAGAACTTCAATGGGGGGAAAGGGCAGATGACCTACAAGCCTGTGCAGTCGCCATTGAAGTTCAAACAGGCGGGCAAAGGATACAAGAACACCAATTTCATGTTCGTCCATTACAAGACCGACCGCACCATAGAGTCGGTGAACTATTAGGAGTTATGACAGAAGAAAGAAACAGCCTCTTCGTCTTGCTCGTGGCAGCCTTCCTCTTGTGGATGCCAGCGAGGTCGTGGGCGCAGATTGGCGAGCACCGCGACGACCTGGCCGTAGGAGGGGGAGCCGGTGTCGTCTTCTCATCGGTGGGATTCAAGCCGAAGGTGCCGCAAGGCATGCACCTCGGACCCACGTTCGGCGTCGCGGGGCGCTATGTGTGTGAGAAATACTACACCATGGTTTGCTCCGTCTTGGGTGAGGTCAATTTCGCCTCCGTGGGATGGAAGGAGTACATACGCGACAAGCGTGACAACAAAGTGATCAATGCCGTCTCTGGCAAGCCGGAGGAATACAGCCGAAACATCAGTTACATCCAGGTGCCAATATTCGCACACCTGGCATGGGGGCATGAACTCAGCGGCTTCAATTTCTTCTTCCAGGCCGGACCGCAGGTGGGGTTCTACCTGGGGGAGTCCACATCCAAGAATTTCGACCTTGACAACATCAACATCACCGATCGTTCCAACAAGGTGGTTCAACAGTATGTCATGGATGTGGAGAAGACATTCGACTATGGCATTGCAGGAGGTTTGGGCGTGGAGTACTCACGTCCCGGCATGGGGCATTTCCTCATCGAGGGGCGATACTACTATGGCTTGGGCAACATCTATGGGGCTTCCAAGCGTGATTATTTCGGTGTTTCCAACTTCTCCAACATCTCCTTGCGGCTGACCTACCTCTTCGACCTCAAGACAACGAAGGGGGTGGTGAGGAAATGAGGATGAATGCCGCTCACAGGGCGTCTTTCCAATGATAATGCTTAATTTCATATCCATATTATAATAACTTCAAAATGAAGAAGATAGGTTTTGACAATGACAAGTATGTGCGCATCCAGTCGGAGCACATCAGGGAGCGCATTTCCCAGTTTGGTGGCAAATTGTATCTGGAATTGGGTGGAAAGCTCTTCGACGACCATCATGCATCACGTGTGCTTCCTGGTTTCAAACCCGACAGCAAATTGTATATGCTCCAGCAACTCAGCGAGAGTATGGAGATTGTCATCGTCATCAACGCCGAGGACATCGAGGCCAACAAGGTGCGTGCCGACCTGGGCATCACCTACGAAGAGGACGTGCTCAGACTGAGGGAAGCATTCATGGGACGAGGATTCTTTGTAGGGTCGGTGGTCATCACCCATTACACCGGTCAGCGGGCTGCCGACACTTTCAAGCAGCGCCTGCTGCGCCTGGGCATCAAGACCTATATTCATTACCTCATCGAGGGCTATCCTCACGACGTGGCTAAAATAGCCTCCGACGAGGGCTTCGGCAAGAACGAATTTGTGGAGACGGAGCGGCCCTTGGTCGTCGTCACGGCTCCTGGTCCTGGCAGCGGCAAGATGGCCGTGTGCCTGAGCCAATTGTATGGAGAGCAGAAACGGGGGGTGAGGGCAGGATATGCCAAGTTTGAGACTTTCCCTGTGTGGAACCTTCCATTGAAGCATCCCGTGAACATAGCCTATGAGGCTGCCACTGCCGACTTGAACGACGTGAACGTCATCGACCACTTCCACCTAGACGCTTATGGGAAGGTGGCGGTCAACTACAACCGCGACATGGAAATCTTCCCCGTGCTCAATGCGCTCTTCGAGAGCATCTATGGCGTCAATCCCTACAAGTCGCCCACCGACATGGGGGTGAACATGGTAGGGTTCTGCATCTCCGACGACGAGGTGTGCAGGAAGGCTTCCGAGGCAGAAATCATCCGCCGCTACTATGCCGCCACAAACAAGTTGGCCGATGGAGCATGCAACGACAGCGAGGTGCACAAGATACAACTGCTCTTCAACCAGATGAAAATCACCACCGACAACCGCCGCACCACAGTGGCGGCCAACGAGCGGAAGGCGAGCAGCGGGCATACCTCGGCAGCCATTGAGTTGCCCGACGGCACCATCATCACTTCGCAGTCGAGTCCCCTGCTGGGATGTTGTGCCGCACTTCTCCTCAATGTGACAAAGCATCTCGCCGGCATCGACCATGAAGTGAAGTTGATACCACAAAGCATGATCGAACCCATACAGAAGACAAAGATAGAATACCTGGGAGCAAGAAACCCACGACTGCACACCGACGAGGTGCTTGTCGCACTTTCTGTACTCTCTCCACATGACGACAACTGCCGTCGAGCCTTGGAGCAACTACCTGAGTTGAGGGGATGCCAAATCCATTGCACCGTGATGCTGAGCGAGATAGACCGCAAGATTTTGAAGAAACTGGGATGCGACCTCACTTGCGACCCTCTGAGGAAGTCGCCCCTACAAGACAGAGGAACTGACACAAGCCCCAACAGTCAAATGTAAGGTAAAATGAGGAATTGGCCGTAAAAGTGATCAAATGTCCCTTCACCCCCCCTTGTAATTATTAATTATAAATTATAAATTATTAATTATTAATTATTTAACCCCTCCTCTTTAACTCCTTAAAAGACTCCTGAAATATCTCCCGAAAGTGTTCATATGTCCCTTTAACTCCCCTTTAACTTCTCTTTTACTTCTCTTTAACTCCTGAAATATCTCCTGAAATATCCCCGAAATATCTCCTGAACAAATTGACCATACAGGAACTACAACTACAATATGGCCGGGTTCCACAGTGTGGGGCGCTGGTCTCGGCTTTGTCGAAGGAAGACGCTTGTGTCCATCTGCAAGGACTGGTCGCCTCGTCGGCACCATTGTTCTTTGCAGGCTTTGCCACACGCCAACATTCCACCATCCTCTTCATCCTTCAAGACAACGACGAAGCAGGTTATTTCTACCATGACCTCACACAGGTGATGGGTCATGACGATGTGCTTTTCTATCCCTCCTCCTATCGGCGGGCTGTGAAATACGGGCAACGCGATGCCGCCAACGAGATTTTGCGCACCGAGGTGCTCACACGACTCTCGGTGGTGGAAGGTGGGGCGGAGAAGGAAGGAAGGCCCACATACATCGTCACCTGCCCGGAGGCCCTCAGCGAACTGGTGGTGTCGAAACACAAACTCGATGAGCGCACCCTCACCATGAGGGTGGGGCAGACAATCGATGTGTCAAGGCTCGTCACAATGTTGCGCGACCTGGGCTTCCAGATGCAAGAGTATGTCTATGAACCAGGGCAGTTTGCACTGCGTGGAAGCATACTCGATGTCTATTCCTTCAGCAGCGAATACCCTTTCCGCATCGACTTCTTCGGCGACGACATCGACAGCATCCGCACATTCGACATACAGACGCAACTCTCGCGTGACAAGAAGAAACAGGTGGAAATCGTGCCACAGTTGGCTCTGACGCAGGAAAAAATGCCTTTCACCTCTTTCCTACCCGCCGACACCATCGTGGCGGTGCGCGACCTCGCCTATGTCCACGACACCATGGAAAGCATCTATCAGGAGGGCTTCTCACAGCAAGTCGTCACAGAGCGCCTTGAGGGGGCCACCGAGGTGGAAAGGGCGGAAATCATGGAGGAGTTGCGACGGGAGAGCCAACTGGTGCGTCCCACGGTGTTCAAGGAGGGCGTCGGGCGGTTCCGGCGCATCGACTTCGGCCCCAAACCCTATGGTATACCTGCCGCCACCATACGTTTCGACATCTCACCGCAACCCATCTTCCACAAGAATTTCACCTTGCTGAGGGAGACCTTCGCCGACTATGTCCGCCGCGGATACCGACTTTATGTCCTCTCCGACAGCATGAAGCAGATACAACGACTGCGCGACATCCTCTCCGCACAGGAAGAAGAGGATGGGGCGACGCCGGGAAGTGACACCGATGATGTCACCTTCACCGATGTCGACAAGACGCTGCATGCTGGCTTTGCCGACAACCTGCAGCGCATATGCCTCTTCACCGACCACCAGGTGTTCGACCGATTCCACAAGTACAGCCTGCGCTCCGACACGGCCCGTGCCGGAAAGATGGCGCTTACGATGAAGGAGTTGCAGGAGATGGAACCGGGCGACTTCATCGTGCACGTCGATTTCGGCATAGGGAAGTTCGCAGGACTCGTGCGGGTGGCCACCGGAGGCAGTTACCAGGAGATGATACGCATCCTCTACCAGCGGGGCGACACCGTCGATGTCTCCATCCATTCGCTATACAAGATTTCAAAATACCGACGTGCCGACACCGGCGAACCGCCGCGCATGAGCACCCTCGGCACCGGTGCATGGGAGCGCATGAAGGAGCGGGCGAAGAAACGTATCAAGGACATCGCACGCGACCTCATCAAACTCTACGCCAAGCGCCGCCACCAGTCTGGCTTCGCTTTCAGTCCCGACAACTACATGCAGCATGAGTTGGAGGGCAGTTTCCTCTATGAGGACACCCCCGACCAACTCAAGGCCACCAACGATGTGAAGGCTGACATGGAGAGCCAGAGGCCCATGGACCGCCTCGTTTGCGGCGACGTCGGATTCGGAAAGACCGAGGTCGCGGTGCGTGCCGCCTTCAAGGCTGCATGCGACAACAAGCAGGTGGCGGTGCTCGTGCCCACCACCGTGCTCGCGTTCCAGCATTTCAAGACCTTCTCTGAGAGGCTTCACGACTTCCCCGTCACCGTGGAATACCTTACAAGGGCACGTAGCGCCAAACAGGTGAAGGACATCTCCAACAGGTTGAAGGAGGGGCGCATCGACATCCTCATCGGCACGCACAAGATACTGGGAAAGGCATTGGAATGGAAGGACCTGGGACTGCTCATCATCGATGAGGAACAGAAATTCGGCGTCTCCACAAAAGAAAAGTTGAGACAACTCAAGACAAATATCGACACTCTCACCATGTCGGCCACACCCATACCGCGCACATTGCAGTTCTCGCTCATGGGGGCGCGTGACATGAGCATCATACGCACACCGCCGCCAAACAGGCATCCCGTATACACCGAACTCACCACCTTCAACGCGGAGGTCATCGCCGACGCTGTCAACTTCGAGATGAGCCGCAACGGACAGGTCTATTTCGTCAGCAGCCGCATCTCAAGTCTCATCGACATACAGATGGTCATTCAGAAACACGTACCCGACGCAAGAATCGCCATCGGACACGGGCAGATGAAACCTGAGGAACTGGAGAAAATCATCCTCGGATTCATCAACTACGACTACGACGTGCTCATCTCCACCACCATCGTCGAGAACGGCATCGACATACCCAATGCCAACACCATCTTCATCAACGACGCTCACCGCTTCGGACTCTCCGACATACACCAGATGAGGGGTAGGGTGGGGCGCTCAAACCGTAAGGCGTTCTGCTACCTCCTCGCTCCGCCGAAAAGCCTCCTGCCGGCTGATGCCAGGAGAAGGCTGGAGGCTGTGGAGACCTTCTCGGAACTGGGAAGCGGATTCAACCTCGCGATGCAGGACCTCGACATACGGGGTGCGGGAAACCTCCTCGGTGCCGAACAGAGTGGTTTCATGGAAGACCTGGGATACGAGACCTACCAGAAAATCCTCAACCAGGCCGTCACCGAACTGAAAAACGAGGAGTTCGGACAACTCTACGAGGAGGACCTGGCCCAAGGACGCGAGGTGCGTGGCGACGACTTCGTGGAGGATTGCTCCCTGGAGAGCGACCTCGAGATGTATTTCCCCGACAACTATGTGCCGGGGAGTGGCGAACGCATGCTCCTATACCGCGAACTGGACAACATCAGCAGCGACGAGGACCTGGAGGCTTACCGAAGGAGGTTGGAAGACCGGTTCGGCAAGGTGCCCAAGGAGGGTGTGGAACTGATGCAGGTGGTGCCGCTGAGACGGTTGGGAAGGATGCTGGGTTGTGAGAAAATCCTGCTCAACCAGGGGCGCATGCAGATGCAGTTCGTGAGCAACACCAAAAGTCCCTTCTTCCACAGTACGGTGTTCTCCAAGGTGCTGCATTTCATCAATAATCATCCGCGACGATGCACCATGAAGGAGACGAAAGACCGAAACATGATGGTGGTGGCCAACGTCACCTCTGTGGGCGAGGCGGTGTTCATCCTGCGCGAAATCATCAACGAGGAGGTGCTCACCGATGCATAGTACGGCGGCGCTCAGCATCCTTGCCACCGTGGCGGCATATTTCGTGCTCCTCCTCCTGGTGGGAAGGTTGACATCCTCGCGTCACGACAACGACGCCTTCTTCCGAGGCAACAGGCAGTCGCCGTGGTACCTTGTGGCCTTCGGCATGATCGGGGCCTCCATCTCCGGCGTCACCTTCGTCAGCGTGCCGGGGATGGCGATGGGCATCGATATGAATTACATGCAGACGTGCCTGGGGTTCGTCCTCGGCTATTTCGTCGTTGCCTTCGTCTTGCTGCCCGTCTATTACCGATTCAACCTCACCACCATCTACTCCTTCCTCCACCAGCGGCTAGGCAGACGCTCCTACAAGACGGGGGCGTCGTTTTTCATCCTTTCCAAGGCCACGGGGGCTGCTGCACGATTCTATGTGGTGTGCATCATCCTCCAACGCTTCGTACTCGACGCCTACGGCATACCCTTTCCCTGCACCGTGCTCTTGATGGTGGGGCTCATCTGGCTCTACACGCGCCATAGCGGCATCAAGACGCTCGTGTGGACCGACACCTTGCAGACCGTATGCATGTTCGCCGCCCTGGCGCTCATCATCTTCTGCGTCACCGATGCCTTGGGCATGTCGCTCGGCGAGGCGGCGAGGGCGGTGGCGGCGAGTCCACACAGCCGCATCTTTGTCTTCGACGACCCCATGTCGAAGCAGTACTTCTGGAAACAGTTCCTCTCGGGGGTGTTCATCACCATCGTCATGACAGGACTCGACCAGGACATGATGCAGAAGAACCTCACATGCAAGTCGCTCCGCGAGGCGCAGAAGGACATGTGTTCCTATGGCTTCGCCTTCGTGCCGGCCAACCTCCTCTTCCTCGCCTTGGGCGTGCTCTTGATGATGCTTGCCGGGAAACAGGGACTGGCCCTTCCCGATGCTGGCGACCAACTCCTGCCGATGTTTGCTGCAACGGGTCGCTTGGGCAATGCCGTGGTGGTGCTCTTCACCTTGGGCGTGGTGGCTGCTGCTTTCTCAAGTGCCGACTCTGCCCTCACGGCGCTCACCACGAGTTGCTGCGTAGACTTGATGCAGAAACCCGACAACGAACGCTTGCGCCGACGTGTCCACATCGTCGTGGCGGGGGCTTTCGTGGCCTTGGTGCTGGTGTTCCGCGTGGTTGATTCGCCCAGCGTCATCGATGCCATCTATGTGATGTGCTCCTACACTTACGGACCGCTGCTCGGCCTCTTCGCATACAGTCTCTTCACCAAGTGGGAGGTCAACGATCGTCTTGTGCCTTATATTGCCGTGGCTTCCCCACTCGTCTGTTTCGCCGCCGACCTCTTCACTCAGCATTTCACCTCCTACCGCTTCGGCTACGAATTGTTGATGCTCAACGGTGCACTCACCTTCCTCGGACTTATGGCGACGAGAAAATTGAAGATTGAAGATTGAAGATTGAAGATTGAAGATTGAAAATTGGGTGCGCACAAGTAGGGATGGTGATTCTTTCCGTCTCCCGCTGAAAAGCCAAGAATGGCGGTGCAGCAAACGTTGCGACTGTAGGGACTAAGCGGACATGCATGAAGCAAGTCCCTACAGCATGTCCGTATAGCTACAGCATGTCCGCACAAAAGCCAAGAATGGCGGTGCAGCAAACGGTGCGGCTGTAGGGACTAAGCGGACATGCATGAAGCAAGTCCCTACAGCATGTCCGTATAGCCCCTATAGCATGTCCGTACAAAAGCCAAGAATGGCGGT
>JAFWSS010000159.1 GCA_017524385.1 Prevotella sp. | reverse complement strand
TCGAGGGGAGGGGCAGGGGTGGGGTCTTTGACTACAGAGCGTTGTAATCTTGTCGGTGCTCCCTCCTCAAAGGGAGGGGCAGGGGTGGGGTCTTTGACAATTTGTCTTTTCGTGCATATCCGTCCGCCCATATCCAAGCCCCAGTCTTGATATGTCACTACTCCAAGAACGTTCAGTAAGTCAAAAACGGCAAGAATGTTCGGGCGCCACTTCAATCATTTACAATCAAATAATCGGTGAGGGCGCGTTTCTCTATGGAGAATCCCATTCCCACCTTCACCACCGGGCGTGGGTCGGTGGCATAGCGTAGGGCGTAGCCTTTGTCCTCAATCTGGTCGAGGGCGTCCTGTGCCGTGCCGTTGAGTTTCAACTCCATCACATAGATGGTGTCGGGCATGAACACCACCATGTCGGCACGGCCACGTGCACACTTCACCTGTGTCTGCACATAGACGTTGAGCATGGAGAAAATGAGGTAGAAGGTCCACTCATAAAAGCCTTCCGCCACAACCACCTCCTCCAACTTCTTCTTGAACCCCTCCACGTATGGGAGACCTTCGAGATATGCTTGCAACTCACGCAATGCCAAGTCGGTGTTTTTGCTACGCAGGGCTTTCCAAAAGCGGGCGGCGAAGCCTGCCTGCACGTCACCGCCTCTGATACCTGCAACGGTGGGCAGCAGCCCTTCGGTGAAGCCTATGCGCACCTCTTGATTGGGGATGCCCAAGGTGTATAAGCGGGCGAAGGGGTCATAATCCCTGATGGTGAGGTAGCCGCTTTGGTAGAGCAGCGGTAGTGCGTCAAGCATGTTCTCAGTGGGTTGGTCAAATGAGGAAGATGGTACTTGTATGTCGTCCATCTTTGTGATGTCGGTGTTGAATCGACGCATCTGCCGGAGGAGGTAGGTCGGCGTGCCGCTCTCAAACCACCAGTTTTGCAAATCACATTGGTTGAACGCTTTCATCAGGCTGAAAGGATTGTAGATGTCGGGCGACTTGCGCGAGAAATGGTAGCCGTCGTAGGTGTCACGAATCATCTTACGCATCTCTTGAAATGTTATTTCATACTCTTTGGCCAATCGTTCCACGTCGGGTTGCATCTGCTCGTCAATTTCCTCGCTGGTGATGCCGCAGATGGCGGCGAACTCTGGATCGAGAGAAATGTTGGTGATGTTGTTCAGCGTGGAGAAGATGCTCAACTGCGAGAACTTCGTGATGCCGGTGATGAAGCAGAAACGGATCATCGCCTCATTGGCTTTCAGGCATTGGTAGAACTCCTGCATCACACGGCGGAAGGCGGACAGCTGCTCTTCTTCGTGGAGCACGTCGAGCAATGGCGCGTCATATTCGTCGATGACCACCACCACCTGTTCGCCCGTCTGCTCGTATGCGCGGCGGATGAGGCCGGATAAGACTTTGCCAGGGGTGGTCTCATTTTTCTTAATGCCATAGATGTCGGTCAATGGTTCCATCTCTAACATCAACGAACCACGCAGTTCCTCTTTATTTTCTTGACCCTTGGCTCTACTCACGTCAATGTGCAGCACGGGATACCGTTTCCATTCCTTTTCCAGCTCCATCACCTTCAAACCCTCGAAGAGTTCACGCTCTCCTTTGAAAAACGAGCATAGTGTGGTGGTGAGCAACGACTTGCCAAACCTACGGGGACGACTTAGGAAGATGAAGGGACTTACTCTTGTCATCTTCCACATCAGGTCGGTCTTGTCGATATACACATACCCCTCTTTCCTAATCCGTGAGAAGGTCTGTATGCCTACCGGATAGCGTCTTTCTTGTTCCATCTCTTTCCTTATGTTGAAAATCGCGAAGGCAAAGTTAGTGCAAGTCGAATACAATGCAAAACAAAATACCTTTTTTGTTTTTATTGTTGAATCTCAAAATGCCTACAAAGTCATTCGCGGACTATTGTCGTTAACAGCGAGCACACCGATAACTTCGTAAACTTCGATTATTTCGTCAACTTCGATAATTTCGTCAACTTCAAATCTTCACCACCACTTCTTGTCCATTATACTCCACCACTTTGCCAGCGGAAGCCTCTTGTCCCGGCAGGACGATGGTGAAGCGGCGGTTTTGCAACATCCCGGTGTAACTTCCTTTGCGTGGCGCAATGGTGAGTTGGCGGGTGCGGTCGTTCCATTTGAAGGTGATTTCAGCGTATTGCCCGCGTTCGTAGTTGTAGTTGTCGCCCTCGTCCTCATAGAGAGTGAAAGAGGCGTCGGCACCGGGATAGACACATATTTCAAGGTTGTCCCACGGTTTCTGACCCACATACTCCATTTCTGGAGCCAAGGGGATGATGCTGCCGGCACGAACGAACATCGGCACGCGGTCCAATTGGGTGGTCACCGTCACGGACTGTCCGCCCTTGGTGCATTTGCCCGTCCAGAAGTCATACCAGTCGGCACCTTTTGGCAGATATCTCGTGACCTCCTTCTTGGCGTTCCAGTCGACGCCCGACACCGTCTGCCCGTCCTTCACCTCCTTGCGGTCCCATCCTGTCATGGCATCCTCGCGGATGACCTTTTCTTCGGTGTACTGCGGGTTGAGGATGGGGGCTGCCAGGATGCTGGTTCCGAAGAGGAACTCGTCGGTGGTGTCCCACACCTTCTTGTCGCTGGCGAAGTCGCTGAACAACGGGCGCATGTAGCTTGCGTTGGCAGATGTTACCTGCCAGGCAGTACTATAAAGATAAGGTATGAAACGGTAGCGCAGGCGGATGGCTTTCTCTATCGCGTCATATACAGGTTCGCCCTTTTGTCCAAACTGCCATATCTCACGTGGTGCATCGGCGCCATGGCTGCGGAAAATGGGGCAGAAGAGGGCATATTGCATCCAGCGCACGTAGAGTTCCTGATATTGTGGGTTTCGAGGTGCCGAACCACCACCACGGGTGTTGTATGAGCCGCAGAAGAAGCCGCCGATGTCGGTGTTGAAGTTGGGGTTGCCTGTCAGCGTGTAACTCAGTCCGGCGGGCACCTGCTTTCGCAGCATGTCCCACGAGGAGGCCACGTCGCCGCTCCACATGTTTGAACCGTAATGTTGCTGTCCTGCGAAAGCGGAGCGTGTCATGATAAACACGCGTTTCTTCTCCGACTCCTTGCGTTGGGCCTGATAGACGCCACGCACGGTCTCCAAGGGGAAGGCGTTGCGCAGGCGGCGCCAGGTCGCAGTGCCGCCGGCCTTCTGGTCATAGTCCGTGTCTTTGGGGTCGAAGAAGTCGGGGTCGGTGGAGTCCATCCACCATCCGTCAACACCCTTGTCGAAGAGGTTCTTCAGGTTCTTCCAGTAGATGTCGCGTGCTTCGGGCATGAAAGCGTTGTAGACTCGTACCCCCGACGGATAATCCATCCTTGGCGGCCAGAAGGTGAGGCCACTCTGCGGCCACGTTGCGAAGTCATACATCAGGCCTTTCTCGTCCAACTGCCTGTATGCCTTGGTCTTTGGGCCGAAGCTCGCCCAGATGCTGATCATGAAATGAGCGTTTTTCTTGTGCACGTCGTCAATCATCTGCTGGCCGTTGGCATACTCCTCGGTGAGGAAGTCCATGGCGTTCCACAGGTAGTTGGAACCCCAGTATTGCCAGTCCTGGATGATGCCGTCGAGAGGCACTTGCAACTCACGATATTTGTCCACCACTGAAAGCAGTTCGCGGGCGCTCTTGTAACGCTCCTTGCATTGCCAGAAGCCATAGGTCCAGAGGGGGAACATGGGTACGTCGCCAGACAATTGGCGCATCTGAGCGATGACACCGTCGGCGGAACGGCCGTACATGAAATAGTAGTCCACGCATTCGCCAACCTCCGAGGAGAACGACATCCCCTTGGCATCGTCGTCGAACTGTGTGCGTGAATAGTTGTCCCAGTAGAGTCCCCAACCCTTGATGCTCTGCAGCACGTTTTGGAAGTCCTCGAGGTTCGACTGTTCCATCAATTTGTGTTCGCCGCGACGGTTCATCTTGCCGTTCTGGATGGTGCCCAGGCCGTAGATGGCCTCGTTAGGGTCGAGGGTGAAACGTTGGGTGACACGGTAGCTCCCCGCATCGGGACCCGTCTCGCGTGGTTCAAAGGAGCAGGCCTGTTCACGCAACAATGTCTTTCCACCACCGATGAAGGTCACTGCTCCAGTCTTCGGGTCCACTTTCACTGTCAACTCACTGCTTTGCAAGGTGTTTCCCTTCTTGGTGACGTTGACCTGCTGAGGTTGGGCTATCACCACCAGACTCTGTTTTTGGTACTGATGACCCAAGGGTGCTTTCAACACTCTGACGATGCTTGGTGCGTAAAACTCCACGCTGACCTTCGTACCACTTGTCTCAAAGACTACAGGCTCTCCTGCCATCGCTGCCGCAAAGAAGCAGAGCAAGGTCGCCATCATACTGATTCTCTTTCTCATGGTTGCTTATTTTGATGATTTGTATTCGATTTGTCAACAATAACGCTGCTTGCTTGCAAAGTTACGAATAAACGAGTGAAAAGCAAAATTTTTTTGCTTTTCCGAGTGAGAGTAACTTATACCTACGCCACGAATGTTCTGCCGGATTTGCAATCCGGCAGCATCTAATATAAGGATTTGTAATCCGCTAAAATCGTCACTTTTAATGAATTATCACTGCTATAATCGTCACTTTCAATAAATTAACACCGCTAAAATCGGATTTAAAAACCTTATATTACATCCAGGTGTGAGAGTATTGTTTTTAACACGAATTACCACGAATTAATCGAAAATTTCCTACCTGTGCAGTTGCGTCAATCGGAAGTATTTTCAAAATAGTTCCACCTGCCCCCTCCCCTTGAGGGGCGTGGATGTTGCACTCCGAGTGAGTATCCCGGGGTGTGGACACGGTCTTTTGGGCGTAGGTTGTTCATCAAATTTTCATAGGTTGTTCATCAAATTTCAACCGCAGGTCATAAATTTTTATAAACTGAGTGCAGTCCTTAAAATATTTCATGTTTAGCATGTTTATGAGAAAAAAATTATTGAACAATTATGAGGCAATTATACATTATATTATTATTCGCTGAACAGTTAGTTGACATCCTTTTGTTGTTAAAATTTCATAAAATGTCATAAGATAACCTTTGTTTACATCATTTTTATTTACCTTTGGCAGTTGCAATCACTACTATCTATAAATCCGTTAAAACAAATTGTATGAAGAAAACTATTACTCTGATTGCTTTGGCGATAAGCGCCATAAGCGCCAATGCACAGGATGTCTATAACGCCATCGCTGATGGCAAGTTGGCACCTGAGTTTGCTGCTGTCTCCGGCGAAAGCGGAGGAGTGGCCAACAACACAACCGATGGCAAGTCCATCGTTGTCATGAAGGCTGGAAAAGCCACCGTCACAGGCGTGGGGGGAACGACACCCGCCAACGACCCCGACATAGGTGGTGCCGCCCAGCAAATCACCATCGGAGCACCGGTGGAAGGGCTGGAAAACACCTATTACATCCAGTCTGTGAATGCTTGGAACGATGTCAGTTGGGGAATGAAAAACCAGGGCGACATCGACTTCTGGTATGTCACCGGCACAGGAAACCCCTATGTTGAGATGTATGCCGTGCAGAACTCCAAGGACGGCGAACTCATAGAAGGCAGCTACAAGGCCGACTATGTCTATTATGAGCCCGACGGCTCGAAGGGATTACCCATCACTGGTCTGTATTACAAGTTCACAGCCACCGAGAAGGGTGCCTTCAAGGTGAAGGTGTGGGCCAACAAGGGCAACCGCAAGACCTTCGTTGTCAATGCCAAGGACATGAAGGCTCAGCCACTCTATGCTTCCGGCTACATCAATGGCGTCAACGATGCCGATGGCAAGAAGAAACTGCTCACCGTGGAGCAAGTGGACTCCGTGCACCATGTCTACATCTATGATGCTTACGACAAGATGGTGAAGGCCAACGAGGAGAACCCCGGCACCTACACCGAGGAGGAACTTGCTGCCAAGAAGGCCGAGTGCGACGCCATGGCCGTGGAGCGCCAATATGTCATTGGAAACGGCAACCAGAATTTCTGGGGATGGCTGACCTTCGACATCGAGGCTGGTGAGGAATACTGGGTGTTCCAACACAGTTCACAAATCGGTTTCGGCGGCTTTGAGTTCCATGAGGGAAAGACCGCCGAGGAACTCATCTCCGGCATCGAGGCTGCTTACGTCTACACCACCAATTTCTCCACCTACGAGGATGATGTGACTGGCGAGCGCGTGACTTGGAAGGGCGAGAAAGCCGTGGGTGACGGACAGTTTGTAAGCACCGAGGAAGAAGGAGCCGTCTTTGGCGACTACTATCAGAACGTGATTGGCAATGGTCCGCGTCAGAACTACTGCCTCCTCCCCGAGGATGTGTTGGCACACTCGCAGAAGACCCATGAGCTGACCATCGCTTTCTGGGTGAGTGCAGAGGGCTTCACCCCCGACCAGTACACCTATGCACCGCTCTTCACTGCTTATGCTCAGAAGAATTCCCCCAACACCTGGCCCATGCTGGCTATGCAAAGCCGCGGCCCCATCCAGGTCAACTGCTCCGGATGGTGTGACTTCACCGGCGCACAAGCCGTGGGTGGCAAGGTGAACATCTACAACAGCAATGCCTGGGAGGCCGGAGACGCTGCCTTCAACCTGGTGGGCAACTGGCTGGAAGACCAGAAGTGGCACTATTTCACCGCTGTCTTCACCGACACCAATGCTTCCATCTATATGGACGGCGAAGTAAAGAATGAGTGGAATGTTGACGGCGTGACCGAGGGACAAATCATCAGCGGCCTCTTCGACCACGGAGAAGACCTGAAGTATGTATGCCTCGGTGGCAACCAGGCTTGGGACTGGAACGACCTAGACTCCCCATTCCGCTTCGCTCGACTGATGATCAAGAACAGCAAGATGACCCAGGGAGAAATCAAGGCACAGATGACAGCCGACTTCCCAGGATGGGAGAACTATTTCACTGGCATTGAGATGGTGAAGGTATACAACAACACCTCCAACGGCGCCATCTACAACCTCGCCGGACAACGTGTGAACGAGTCCTACAAGGGCATCGTCATCAAGGACGGAAAGAAGATGGTCAACAAATAAGGTTGCCGCTTGCATATAAAAATGTTCGGGTTGGCCGATTGGCCAACCCGAATTTTTGTTGTAAAGATTTCTATAGTCTCTATAGTTCCTATGGAGCGCAGTCTTGTTATTTTTTCAGTCCGATGTAGAACAGGTTGCCCGTATCGGCCTTGGTCAGTGTATGCTTGCCGGCTTCCAGCTCCACAACCAATATCCCTTGTTTGCTGGTTACGCTGGTGTCTGCTGTTCCTGTCATTTTCGTGCCATTCACCTTGATGGTGTATTTGCTGTCGTCGCTGCCGAAGATGAGGGTCATCGTCATTGCCTTGTCGAGGGTGAACTTCACCGAGGTGTTGGTCTCGAGTTTCAGGCACCATGTCAGCGTCTCTCCGTTCACTACGGCAGTGCCCTTGCTGTTGGACGTGTTGCCCATGATGTCGAACACATTGCTGTTTGTATAGCTGTTGTTGGCGGCAAATGTGCACTCGATGTCGGCATCGATGGTGGAACCGCTGGGGTCGTCGCCGGGATCGTCACCTGGGTCGTCGCCGGGGTTGTTGCCGCCACCGCCGCCGCTGATGGTCTCGCCGCCGAAGATGCCCACCAACGAGGAGGTGTAGTTGTTGAGGGCGGTCTCCAAGGCTGGGATAATCTCATCGTCGCTGTCGTCGGTGCTGTTGTTGAACTCAAAGGTGAAGTCGCCATGGTTCATTCGTCCGGCGCCATACCAGCCTTCCACCTTCGCTGGCACGTCGGCTGCTGCATCGGGGGTGTAGGAGTACATCACGCTGCTGTTCGTGTCGAAGTTGTCGTAGGAGGTGCCACCTTTCTTGGCTTTCACCGTGGAGGGCACGACATCGTTGCGAGAGGTGGCCTCCCAGGCGTCGAAATGTGTCTGGTTCTGCTGATAGGTCACATACTTGAAGTTGCTGCTCTGCTCGGCAAACACGTTGCCGTAGCTCTTGATGATGCCGCCGTCCTCGCCGGAGAAAGTGGGGGCGTCGCTTTCGTCGGTTCCCATCTTGGTGTCTGTTCCCTGCATGGAGATGAGCATCGGCTTGTTGGTGTTGCGGAAGTAGTTG
>JAFWSS010000158.1 GCA_017524385.1 Prevotella sp. | reverse complement strand
CCCATGCCGAGAATCAGAATCGGCAATGCCAAGGGCTATCTCGGACAACTGAGATACAAGGTCAAAAAGGAGAAGAACGGTAGACTAACCTATTCTGATTTTTCCCTTAACTTCACCCAAAAGTATGATCTGACTCTGCAAAAGCTGGAGGATGTGGTCGTACATGAGATGATCCACTACTACATCCATTACAACAACATCCAGGATACATCGGCTCATGGGGCAGTTTTCCGCAAGATGATGAATGACATCAACACCCGCTTCAAACGTCACATCACCATCTCTGACAGAAGCGCCCTTCCTGTCAATGAAATCAACCAGCAGACCAAACTCTACCTGGTGTGCGTGGCATCTCTGAAATCAGGAGAGACAGGTGTCGCCGTATGCGCCCGATCACGCGCTTTCGAGATATTCGATGAACTGCCACGCAGATATGATATCGTGAAACTCAACTGGTATTTCACCACCGACCCGTTCTTCAACCGGTTCAAAAGGACAAACACGGCAAAACTGTTCCGCGCCGACAGAGAGAATATCAACAGGCACCTTGCCACGGCGACGGAACTGGAACGGGAGGGTCACGTCATCAGACCCAAGAAACAAATAAAGGACAGACAATGACTGAGTATCGGCGTTCAGTCCGGTAACGACATGCAACCTTCCCAAAAACACTTCACCAAAGGCTTAAAAAGAAATCTAACCGATAACGAGAGAAAACCTCAATCCCAGCGCATTAGCAATGAGCATGAACGTGCTGAGTTGCATGTCAGTCTTGCCTTGCTCTAGAGAGGAAATATACTCTCGTTTCTTGCCTATACGCTCGCCCAACTGCTGCTGTGTCAATTTCTGCCGTTTGCGTTCATCACGCAACAATTCTGCATAGTACCATGCCTTGGCCTTTGCTTCGAATTCTTCACGACTGGGTGTACCTCTCTCCCCATATTTTTCAGCCAAATGTTGTGACCCGGTTTTCAATTGGGCCAGTTTCTTTTCGTCAAGCTTAATCATATCATTGTCCTCCTTCATATATATTTGTTCAAAATCTGTCGCGCGTTTTCAACTTCCCTTTTATACTGCTTTGTGCTCTTTTTCAAAAATGAGTTTAGGAAAAGGACACGCTTGCTCTCAATGAATGAAATGGAATCTATAGCAAATATTATCGTGCGGTGTTCATTTGTACCTACGGAAACCCTTGCCTCATAGAATTCTGTTCCTTCAAGGTTCTTCACGAATTTTTTATTGACCACGTATTGAGTCTTTATTATCGACTCCACATAGTCAAACTTTGCCTTCGTCTTTTCGTCAAGACTTGCATAATATTCTTCGTACTCCAAAGTGTGTAAGGTTTCCCTTATATCTTCAAAGTGTGTAAGGTTTCCCTTATATCTTCATTCATGCTGCAAATGTAATATATTCATTACTTTTTTCCAAATAATTGGAAGGAAATTATTCATTTATTTTAAATATGCATCAAAAGTAGAACCAAACATTTCAGGTTTTATGGTGACTCGACTTGTTATCTTATCTTCTCTTCACTAAATCAGGAAAGATTATTCTCATAGGCGTTTCTGAAACAAAAATTGGGCAACACAGTGAAGTTTCATCGTAAAATATTACCTTTGCAATGAATTCCTATCGGCGAATTGATCCTATGTGACTACATTTCATAATATCATAATATATTTGAGCTATGCCCAAGCCAACAAACAAAAGAGAGTTGATCGCCTCCATGCAGGATGGCTATGCGAAACTGAATGAGCAAATCAACAAGATGAGTGCTGAAACAGCCGCTGCTCCATTCAACTTCCCTTCCGATTCCAAGAAATGCGGCGTACGATGGATGTACGATCGCTGTCTGCGCGACCTCCTTGCCCATCTTCATGAATGGCAGGTGCTGATGCGTGTGTTCGTCCAGAACATCCGTGAGGGAAATCCGAGAGATTTCCTACCCGATGAATACCGCAAGAACTACCACGAGATGGACAAGATGATTGTGGAGAAGCACCAAGGCACAAGTCTTGAAGAAGCCGAAGCGCTGCTTGCAAAGACACATCAGCAGATGCTCTGCCTTGCCGACACTTTCTCAGACGAGGAACTATTTTCCAGAGGTGTGTACAAATGCACCTATACGACCACCATGGCAGCCTACTTCGAGAGCGTGACGACAAGTCCCTATTCACTGGCTGTAAAACTGCTGAAGACGCATCAGAAAAACCTCAATACTTAACAACATAACTATGAAACATCTCAAATCACTCCTATTGACCATATTTGCGGCTACAATATTCACCGCATACGGTCAGCAACAGCCCACCAACAGCATCCCTGCCGACAAGAAGGAAATCATCGACCGCTTCCTTGCCGGAACACTCGACCCATCGTACACCCCCGCCCTCTTCTTCGGTCATTTCGGCAACGGGAAGAAACTCGGTGAGGGAGCACTGAAAGCACACTTGAGCCTTTTCCTAAAAGGCGGTGCCGACATTCTCAAGGTTCAGACTGAACAACCGATGCCACGTGTACAGGACCTGACCATGGACACGCCATTGGTGCCCGAGGACTATTACCGGCCTACACTCGAACTCATCAAGGAAATACTCACATACGTGGGCAACGACGTGTATGTGATGCCCACCATCCTCAGCACCCACCAGGTGGCTCGGCAAGGATTCGGGGATGAACGCCTGACTGTCTATGCCGTGGAGCGGCCGGAGGCCTACAAGCGCATGCTCGACTCTTACACCAAGGCCATCCTGTGGTACATACGCGAGTGCAAGGCTGCCGGCGTGGAAGCCTTCTTCACCGCCACCCAGGGAGGCGAGAAGAAATTCTACGAACTCAAAGTTCCAGGAGGCTTCTTCGAGACTTACATCCGCCCCTACGACCTTCAGGTGATGGGAGAGGCCAACAAAGACACAAAACTGACCATCCTCCACATCTGCGACTGGGAAGGTGCGATGGATGACCTGACTCGCTATCTCGACTATCCTGGTAAAATCGTCAACGTACCGCTGACCATCGACGGCAAGCCACTTTCCCTGAACGATACCT
>JAFWSS010000157.1 GCA_017524385.1 Prevotella sp. | reverse complement strand
TCATAGCAGACAGATATTCCACCGATGCGGCGGATTTGCTGACTGACCTTGTCAATGAGGTTCCAACTATCCATTTGCTTAGGAATATGAATATTTATAAACAAACAAGTTGATGTTTATTCACTTGCGAAACTTCAGTAATACACTTTCTCAACTTGTTTCCAATTCCACTTTTTCTTCCAATGCCTTTTTGATGTAAGCATTGATGGACATCCCCGCTTGTTTTGCCATCATTGCTATCTTGCGATGGACAGAGGGGCTCAGTCTTATATTCAAAGAACCAGAGTAGTGCTTATCTGGTTCTATACCCTCTTCCTTACAATAAGCCAGATAATCATCCACTGCCTGGTGGAAAGCATCAGTTAGTTCCTTGACACTATCTCCTTCAAAGTTTACTAAGCCATTGATGCCTTCAATCTTGCCATAAAAGACCTGGTCTTCCTCGCTGTAAGCCACAGACCCCACATAGTTTTTGTAAGTCATTGTATTCATAAAAGATAATTTTAAAATTTTATATAAGACCCTCTTCTTTTAATACTTGATATACTTGTTTCATAACGTAAGCCTTAACTATGTTGCCAGGGTGCGGTTTATGCAACATGATAGGCTTTTTATCTTTGTTTTTGAAAATGATATGGGAGCCCGAAGTGTGGCCTTTATTTCTACGTACATAACCATACCCTGCGAGTAATTGCTGCATCTCATCGAAAGTGAAATCCGAAGGCATTTGAAAGAAACGTTCCCTTAATTTCTCTTTTGAGCTCATCTTCTTCTATTTATTGTGCAAATGTAACTAAAAAGTAGTTGCAATGCAAATTATACAAGAGAAAAATGCCTTTTTCGCATTTACCCCGGCTTTTTTAGAAGGGAATGGAACGTAAAACACCTTTTCCTCACCTTTCACGTCGGACTTTTCGAAAAAAAGCATTATCTTTGCAAACTGAATTCATCAACAAGCAACCAGCCAAATTCTTATGGACGACAATAAGAAAGACGAAGAGAAACAGAAAAACCAAGGCAACACACCAGAAACGCCCGAGGACGAAAACGACGCAGCATCTTCCGAAGAAGAGGCCGTAGAGGCTGATGGGAGTGATGGGTCCGATGGGGATAATGGGGATAATGGGAGTGATGACTCCGACAACTCCGATGACTCTGAAGACTCTGAAGACTCTGATGACCCCGATGACTCTGATGACTCTGATGACTCTGAAGACTCCGATGACTCTGACGACTCCGAAAACCCAGACGACTCCGACGACCTGCCAGAGGATGAGCACAGCGACTACAAGCCAGTGAACCGTTTCGATGCCTCCGCCGTGCGCCATCTGAGCGGTATGTATCAGAACTGGTTTCTCGACTATGCCTCCTATGTGATTTTGGAGCGTGCCGTGCCTAAAATCGACGATGGTTTGAAGCCTGTGCAGCGCCGCATCCTCCACTCTATGAAGCGAATGGACGACGGCCGTTTCAACAAGGTGGCTAACATCGTGGGCCATACGATGCAGTTCCACCCCCATGGCGACGCCTCCATCGGCGACGCCTTGGTGCAGTTGGGTCAGAAAGACCTGTTGATAGACACCCAGGGCAACTGGGGCAACATCCTCACCGGCGACCGTGCCGCCGCCCCGCGTTACATCGAGGCGAAATTGTCGAAATTCGCCCTCGACACCGTTTTCAACCCGAAGACCACCGAGTGGCAGATGAGTTACGACGGGCGCAACAAGGAGCCGGTGGCCCTTCCCGTGAAATTCCCGTTGCTACTCGCCCAGGGCACGGAAGGCATCGCCGTGGGCCTCACCTCCAAGATTCTCCCGCACAACTTTTGCGAATTGTGCCAAGCCGCCATCAGTTACCTCCGTGGCGAGGAGTTCCAACTCTACCCCGACTTCCCCACTGGCGGTTCGATCGACGTGAGCCGTTACAACGATGGCCAGCGCGGCGGCGGTCTCCGCGTCCGTGCGAAAATCGAGAAGTTGGACACCAAGACCCTCGTCATCCGCGAGATACCCTATAGCAAGACCACCACGACACTCATCGACTCGATACTCAAGGCCATCGAGCGCAACAAGATCAAGGTGAAGAAGGTGGATGACAACACCGCCGCCAACGTGGAGATTCTGGTGCACCTGGCACCCGGCGTGTCATCCGACAAGACCATCGACGCCCTCTACGCGTTCACCGACTGCGAAATCAACATCTCCCCCAACTGCTGTGTCATCGTGGACAAGACCCCCTTGTTTCTCACTGTCAGCGACCTGCTCCGTGCCTCCACCGACAACACGAAGGAACTGCTGCGCCGTGAGTTGGAAATCCGCAAGGGCGAGTTGGAGGAACAGTTGCTTTTCGCCTCCTTGGAGAAGATCTTCATCGAGGAGCGCATCTACAAGGGCAAACCCTTCGAGAACGCCCCCGACATGGACTCCGCCGTGGCCTACGTCGACGAGCGCCTCAGCCCATACTACCCACGCCTCATCCGCGAGGTGACCCGCGACGACATCCTACGACTGATGGAAATCAAGATGCACCGCATCCTGAAATTCAACAAGGACAAGGCCGACGAACTCATCCTCCGCATCAAGGCCGAGATAGAGCAAATCAACCACGACCTGGCCCACCTGGTGGACTATACGGTGAAATGGTTTGAATTCATCCTCGAGAAATACGGCGCCCAGCACCCACGCCTGACAGAAATCAAGAATTTCGACACCATCGTGGCATCGAAGGTGGTGGAAGCCAACCAGAAACTGTACATCAACCGCACGGAAGGCTTCATCGGCACCGGACTGAAGAAGGACGAGTTTGTGTGCAACTGCTCCGACATCGACGACATCATCGTGTTCTACCGCGACGGCAAATACAAGGTGGTGAAGGTGGCAGAGAAGATTTTCGTGGGGAAGAACATCCTCCACGTGCAGGTGTTCAAGAAGAACGACCAGCGCACCATCTACAACGTGGTGTATCGCGACGGCAAGCGAGGCAGTTACTTCATCAAACGCTTCAACGTGACGAGCCTCGCACGCGACAAGGAATACGACCTGACGCAAGGGACGCCCGGTTCACGCGTGGTGTATTTCACCTGCAACCCCAACGGCGAGGCAGAGGTCATCAAGGTGACCCTTGAACCCAACCCGAAAATCAAGAAAATCTTCCTCGAACGCGACTTCTCCGACATCCTCATCAAGGGACGTGGCAGCAAGGGCAACCTGCTCACCAAATACTCCATCCACCGCATCGCACTGAAGAGCCACGGCCACAGCACGCTCGGCGGGCGCAAGGTGTGGTGGGACCCCGATGTCAACCGCCTGAACTACGACGAGCACGGACAACTGCTGGGCGAATTCAACGAGGGCGACTCCATCCTCGTGGTGCTCGAAGGAGGAGAGTTCTACATCAGCAACTTCGACAGCAGCAACCATTACGAGTCCAACGTACGTTTCGTGGAGAAATGGAAACCGGAGAAGGTGTGGAGCGCCGTGCTCTTCGACGCCGACCAACAGGGGTTCCTCTACCTCAAACGCTTCAAGATGGAGGCCACAAAACGCCACCAGAACTACCTTGGCGACAACCCCGCGAGCAAGGAGGTGCTGCTCACCGACCAGCCTTACCCGCGTATCCAGGTGAACTTCGGCGACACCGACGCCAACCATCCGCCACTCGTCGTCGACGTGGAGGACTTCATCGCCGTGAAGGGTTTCAAGGCCCGCGGCAAACGCATCACCACGCTGCACGTGGCATCGGTGGACCAACTGGAACCCACACGACTGCCCGAGCCAGAGGAAGAGACGGAAAATGCTGAAGAGGAGGAAGAGCCAGAGAACCTCGACCCCGACAAGGACAAGAGCGAGCAAGACGTAATCACCGAACTCACCGGTCAACAATTCCTGCAATTCGACGATGACGAATAAACGGTTCACCTCCCCCATGGCCAGGTTGGCCTGCTTGTTGGCCTTCCTCTGCCTGGGCATTCCTTTGTGCGCCCAAAAGTCAGAAGGGGAAGCCATAGGTGCGGGCGGGCACAAGACCCGCCCCTACGACTTCGAGGATGATATTAATTCCGACCCCAAGAAGGAGAAACTGGTGACCAACACCCAGATGTTCGGTTTCGGTGCCACCAACATCCTCGACACCTATCTCTCACCTGAGAAATACAAGGGCGGCGAAATCCGGTACATCTCACACACCCTGCGCGACATCCCCGGCAACCGCTGGCAACAACTGATCATACACCAAGGGTATGCCTCCTTCGCCGAAGACCGTTCAAGCGACGGCAGCATGATGGGTGCACTCTACACCCTGAGCTTTGCCTTGCAACGCCCCATCAACCTTCACGACGGACGATGGCAGTTCAGGGTGGGTGGCATGACCGACTTCAACATCGGCGTACTCGACAACCCACGCAACCAGAACAACCCTGCACAGATGCGCCTGTCGGCACAAGTGGGACCTGCGGCCTCCGCCACCTATAACTTCCGGCTCTTCGGCAAGGCGTGCAACACACGCTACGAAATCTCCATCCCCGTGCTCGGGGTGATGTTCAGTCCCAACTACGGACAGTCCTACTACGAAATCTTCTCACGTGGCGACTACGACCACAACGCCGTGGTGACCACCCCGTTTAACGCGCCATCCATGCGTCACTCCCTCACCTTTGACTTCCCGCTATGGGGCGCCACGTGGCGAGTGGGCTATCTTGGCGACTACCAACAGGCCGAGGTGAACCACCTCAAACAGCACACCTACACCCACGCCCTGCTCCTGGGATGGGTGAAAAAGATTAAAATTATTGAAAATTGAAGATTGAAAATTGAAAATTGAGCCCACTTTAAAAAGTGGACTGTGAGCAAAAAGCGGAGCTCAGACTCCCCAACACCCCCTCTGGCTCAGAGGGGGTGGCTGAAAGCCGGGGGAGTCGGATTAGAGGGGGTCAGGGGGCGTTGAACCACACAAGAGGCGGAGTGAAATATGCTTAAAATCAACAAGTTATAGACCCCGCCCCAGCCCCTCCCCTTGAGGGGAGGGGATATGAACACTCCGGGTGTGTTCAATGTCAGCATATCGGACTTTTTCAAGTGGACTCAAGATTGAAAATTGCATTTTTAGAGCAGCAAGTGCAGAGTCAAGCTTGCTTGAACTCTGCCGAGTCGCGACAAAAATCAGCGAAGATGAAATTGAAAATGAAATTACATAGAGTTATGACGATGCGATGGCTGGCGGCATTGTGTTGCTTGTGCGGACTATGCGCGGTGACGGGCTGCGTGGATGAGGATGAATTTCCCGACACGCCGCAGGGCAACCTCGATGCCTTGTGGCGCATCATCGATGAGCATTACTGCTTCCTGGACTACAAGAAAGCTGAAATAGGCCTGGACTGGGACGAGGTGCACGCCCGTTATTCCGCCCGTGTGGACGAAGGGATGTCACGCACCCAACTTTTCGAAGTGCTCTGCGAGATGCTGTCGGAGTTGCGCGACGGCCATGTGAACATCTACACCTCTTTTAACACGGCGCGTGAATGGAGTTGGCAGGAGGACTATCCCAGCAACGTCAGCGACACCCTCTTGCGCCGTTACCTCGGCACCGACTACCACATGAGCAACGGGATGAACTACCGCGTACTCGATGACAATATCGGCTATGTGTACTATCCGAGTTTCGGCAACGACATCGGTGCCGGCAACCTCGACGACATGCTCACGCTGTTCGCACCCTGTCGCGGACTGATCATCGACATCCGCGGCAACGGTGGCGGAATGCTCACCTCAGCGGAGGAATTCGCGGCGCGGTTCACCAACCAAAAACTGCTTGTGGGCTATATGCAACACAAGACCGGCAAGGGACACAACGACTTCTCACAGATGAAGGAACAATGGTTGGAACCTGCCAAGGCGGTGCGTTGGCAGAAACCCGTGGTGGTGCTCACCAACCGTGGTGTCTTCAGCGCCGCCAACGAGTTTGTGAAATGCATGAAATGCTGCCCCAACGTCACAGTGGTGGGCGACAGGACCGGCGGCGGTGCAGGAATGCCTTTCTCCAGCCAACTGCCCTGTGGGTGGAGCATCCGCTTCTCCGCCTGCCCCATCTACGACCGCAACAAGCAGAGTACGGAGTTCGGCATCGACCCCGACCACTTCGTCAATCTCACCGACGAAGATTTCCTTCGCGGACGCGACACCATCATCGAATTTGCACGACAACTGCTGAAATGAGGTTATTCACCCGAATTTCCAATCAAACAGCATAAATGATGCATAAACATATAATTAACATTATGATTCTTAAACATAGAATTGGCGTAAAAGATTCTTAAACATATAATTGGCGTAAATGATGCTTAAACATATAATTAACATATAATTAATCATAAATTATAAGCTTCCTTTATTTCTCGACCTACGGTTCCGCACGAGCGCACGAGCCTTTTCGGACATGCATGAAGCAAGTCCCTACGACTTCTGGAGACCATTTGGCGTTCGGACATGCATGAAGCAAGTCCCTACGACTTCTGGAGACCATTTGGCGTTCGGACATGCATAAAGCAAGTCCCTACGACTTCTGGAGACCATTTGGCGTTCGGACATGCATAAAGTAAGTCCCTACGACTTCTGGAGACCATTTGGCGTTCGGACATGCATGAAGCAAGTCCCTACGACTAATGGGATTTGTTGCTCACGGCCGCCAAGAAGGTTCAGGCGGATTTGAAATCCGGCTGAGAGGAATATAAAGTTACTATGTTTGCATCGGCTAACACCCCGCCCCTTGGCGACAGCCTTCAAAACAGGCGGGAAATGCCACCGAATGTAGCCGTATAACGACCTTCTGTACACCATTCTTGGCGTTTAGGTTTTCTTAGCGGACG
>JAFWSS010000156.1 GCA_017524385.1 Prevotella sp. | reverse complement strand
GAGAATAATGATAACCCTTGGGGTAATTCTTCTTTCCTTCTTCATTTGGGTTTGTGTTAACAAGAATTTGACGCTCCGGCAAAATGACACGGATACAGATGAAATTTTTACAAATTCCAATGTAGTTTGCTCAAAAAATAATATCTTTGTAGCCTAGAGGCAATCAAGCAGCAAAAATATCTCAAGCATGTAAACACTCTTTATACACTCGGAGGATGGTTCCCATACTGAGAGATTGCAAGCCGGACTACTCACATTGTCATCCATTCTGCATCATCCAAAAACCTGATTATAATATGAAAAAGACATTCCTCACAACCTGTATGTTACGGGCGGCGTTGCTGCTTGTGGCATTGTTTGGCTCGACCCAAGGGGGATGGGCCAAGGACTTCATCACCGACGTGATGGTCATCGGCAACAACGACAAGACGGCGTTTGACAACCTGCAGAGCAGCTATGAAGCGCAGGGCTGGACTGCCATCAACAAGGACCTCAACGCGGGCTGCGGCTCAGGCACCGACTACATCCACTTGCTCTACAAGAAGCAGAGTATTCCGGGAAACAGTGGCATACCCATCACCGGCTTCTACATCAAGACGGGCAACATCCCCCTGAAAGCCTGACCCACGAAGGACGCACCTACCACCTCCTCCCATGCGACGGAAGCACCAATTTCGTCAACAGCAAGGGCGACCTGAACAGGGGTGCGGGCGGCGACTACATCCATCTCTACTACACAACGGACGCCTTGTCGAACAACCATGCCGTCACCGACATCACGTTCAACGACACCAAGAGCGATGCCGTAGGTGCGAACGGCGGCACCACCGGCTACGACCTGAATTCGGGCTGCGGCTCAGGCACCGCCTACATCTACATGCACGTAACCACCTCCATCAACGTGGAAACGCTGACTTCAGAGAGCAAGGAAGTGATGCTATATAACGGCAACGTAATCACCGGCACAGGCGGCAAGGACACCCACGTAAAAATCGCTGATGGTGCCAAGGTGACGCTGAACGGTGTGACCATCACAGCCATCCCCAACGATGTAAACCATCGGTGGGCGGGCATCACTTGCCTGGGCGATGCCGTCATTATCCTTGCCGACGGGACGACGAGTTTCCAACTGGCCATCTCCAGCAAGGGTGACGTGAACAGCGACGGCGGACTTTCCATCGGTGACGTGTCGTCCATCGTCAACCATGTCATGGGCAATACAGAAGGCAACTTCGTAGCCGCCAACGCTGACCTCAACGGCGATGGGGCCATCACCGTGACCGACGTGACGGTGCTGGTGGGCATGATACTCAACGAGAGCCAGAACCTAAACATCGTGGTCCACACCGGCGACATCCCCATCACCTACAAAGGTGGTGGAAACGGTGCGACGAGAGTGAAAAAAGATTAAAGTTGCTCACACTCGACAGACATAAGCGAACTTGCTTTGGCCTCGCCAGGTTGCAACTTGAAAAGATGGTTTCTTCCCCGCCAATCAAAGGATGAACTAAACAGGCAAGGGCGGCTCTTCTCACGAAGAACCGCCCTTCTTCAATAATTAAAACAAAAATTGTTAACAATGAAAAAGCCTCCAAGGAAGTTTCCTACTATATGAGGGTCATCGGCGAACATGCGAACATCTACAAAGATTCGTATGTGCAGGTGATACAAGTGATACAGGAGAAGGAGGCGCAGCCCAAGTTCGCAAAAGGCACCAAACAGTACAAGCGTAACAACATCATGGACTATGTCCTCAAAGTCAACCTCCAGGACTTCGGTTGGTCGATCAAGCCACCTTCCACACGGAAGGAGAGAAAGCGACAACCCGACTTGTTTGACGGACAGTCAAACAGGGGAGACTGACCCATCATATTCATTTCTCTTATTCCATCTTGATACGACCATCGGGATTTTGTGAAGCTTCATCAAAGAATCGATGGGGGATAATTGTGAATCAACAACAATCACCATATCAAGATAAAAATAGTGATAGTATTTTGAAACAATCTATTTAACTAGAAAAACGCACACTACTTAAAGTGTGCGTTTTTCTGTGCGTTGACATTGTAATTTACTGAAAATCAGTAATATTTGTGGAGCTGGCGGGAATCGAACCCGCGTCCAAACAAGGAAACCATACGTTTTCTACATGCTTATTCCAGCCTTTGTTTTTCGTGCTACAGCAAGACCTGGACCACCAACTGGAGCCTTATCCCCTAAAATTTCATCATACAGGCGAGGCCCTGAATGACTATTCCCGATTTGCCTGCGCCGCTTGATCCTCAGATTCGGGACTACACCCTCGGAGCGACGTCTCGTCCTGTCACCTGGTGGCAGGATTGAGCCTTAATCTACTATACTTCGATTAGGCAGCGAGAGCATACTCATTGTTGCCAATTAATTTTTTGACCGAATTGATTTTAGAGTCTACAGCCGTCACTCTGCATGCTTACGTACCATCTCAACTTGCTGTCAAATCCTGTCAACCCCAGTTTAACTTGCAAGATGTCAATGACTTGACGTTGCAAAGCCCCAAAGATGAGGGAAATATTGAAGTGGCTCTCCACACCATTCCCTTCATTTGGGGCTGCAAATGTAGGAATTAGTTTTGAATCGTCCAAATTTTTTGGAAGATTTTTTTTGAAATATTCATTGGGGGGCTTGGTATGGCGACGCTCGGAGAACGTCGCCTCCCATCCCCATGGCGTTGAAGTCAGCTTCCGAAAGAGCGCTCGATGATTTCCAAACACATGCGTGAGTTGTGGTAGGGGCATTTCCAGAAGCCGGCCTTGTCGTCGCGGCGGTTGATGTTTCCATCGCGGTCGCAACTCCACCACCATTCCCCGCCCTCGCGGTCGATGAGATGGTCTTTGATGTACTGCCAGCAGCCGTCGGCCTTTTTCAAGGCCTCCTCGTCACCGAAATATTGATAGAGATTGTAGAAACCCACCACGGTCTCCGCCTGCACCCACCAATGGCGGTCGGTGTCCACATGGCCGGTGTCGAGGTTTGCCTCATGCACCATGGAGCCATCGGCATTCAACCCCTTTTCTGAGGCTTTGGCCACGAGTTTCACGACAGGCTCCACCTTCTCCAGCACTTCCTTGTCGCCCAAGACGAGCGCCGCCTCGTGTATGAGCCATGAGCACTCGATGTCGTGTCCATAACTCTCCAAAGCTCCTGCGCCCCTTGTCCAGTCGTTCTCAAAGAAGAGGTCGAGGTGGTGCGTCTCCGGATTGAGTATTTTGTCAGTGAAGATGTAGATGAGGTTGCGCAAGGCCCTCTCAACACGCATCATTATCTCGTCAGGCACGGCGACATCAACCATCTGCACGGCTCCCACGACAGGCAGGTAGTCGTAAGGAGCGGAAGAGCGAAGTTCCTTGAGACAGCGGAACAGGTTGGTGTATGGCTCAATGATGTGCAGATGGGTGTTCTGCGACTTGGGGTAGTTGGCATCGAGCTCGGAGAGACGCATGTCGGCTATCTCGCCCCACTCTCTTGTGCAAGCCTCGATGTATCCGTTGTGCTCGCTGTCGAAGGCGTGTTCCTCTATGCAGTCAAACAGTTCCAAGGCATAGTCGAGCGCCTCGTGGTCGCCCGTAGCACGTGCATATTCCGTCAGGCCATAAATGGCGAAGCCAATGGCATAAAACTGCTTCTTCGTGTCGAGCGGGCGCCCCTTGCAGTCGATGCTCCAGAACACCCCGCCATGCTCCTTGTCGTAGAAATGGTCGATGAGGTATCGCTTTGCCCTGTCGGCAGCCTTCAGGTACTCCGGCTTGCGCAGCACACGGTAAGCCGCGGAGAAGGCCCACAGGATGCGAGCATTGAGTATCGCCCCCTTCTCCGCATCGGGATGCAACACCCCCATGCCGTCCATGCGCCCGTAAAAGCCTCCGTTCGTCTCATCCACCATGTGGCCGAGCCAGAAGTTGAGGATGTTGTTTTCCAAGACATCCCTCACTTCCTCCCTCATTTTGTTCACAATTCCATCCATGCTCCTACTTCTTGATCGGATAAAGGCGGGTGAGGAAAATCATGATGAGTGCGATACCGGCAGGGAAGAGGGAGAAAATCAACCATATCATATCGCGCACGCCACCCATTTTCTCTATCTTGATAGTGGTGGTGCTCTTGTCTTTCTCAGAAGTTGTCAATGAGGTCTCTTCAGAAAGAGCCCAGATACGGTTTTTCACCTTTTTCATTCCATCCTCCGTAACCGTGATTATCTTGGAATCATTGGCAGTGACATCCTTCTCGTCAAGTTCTGCAAACTGGAGGAAATCAGCAGCCTCTTTGCCTTTGACAACAACGGTCGATTCCTTGCCATCCTTTGTCTTGGAAATGATGGTTACCGTATTGTCTTGGGGAACGACCTCCTCATTTACCGTAGAGGTTCCAGAACTGAAGCCCACCAGCCCCAGGAGCATGGCGAGAAGCGAACCTGAGATGGCCGTGCCGAATTTCTGTGCCATGGTGCCCGAAGAGAAGATGAGTCCCGTGGATGACGTACCGTTTTTCTCGGTGGCATAGTCAGCCACGTCGGCATACATCGACCACAGCAGTGGTGAATACAGGCCGATTCCTACAGAGGTCAGCACAACGATGGCGATAAGGAGCCAGATGTAAGCCGGGTCTTTGGGCACGAAGAAGAACAACGTAGAGAAAAACAAGCAGATGCATGCCGCCACGATGAACGCCTTGCGTTTCGAACCCATCCACTTCGTAAACGCTGGGGACAACCCACCGAAAATCATACAGGTGACCTCTCCAAAAGTCATGAACACCGTATAATTGATAATCAGACTGCTAATGGTGATTTCCCTGCCCAGAATATAGTCGAACATATAACCAGCCACAGCATAGCGGAAACCATTGAAGAAGTTGGTGCAGATGCCAATCAGTGTCAGGTAAATCCATGGTTTGTTTTTGAACAGGTCGATGAAAGGCTTTTTGGAGAATTTCTCAGCTCGGACAGGCTTCAGGCGCTCCTTGGTAAGCAAGCCACAGGCCAACGTGCCCGCAGCAGCTATCACACCGAAGACAACTCCAATAAATGCATACTGATGCTGCTCAGAACCTCCGGCTAACTTCTGGATATAAGGGAAGGAAAGCAAAGTGATGAATCCCATGGCGTATGCACCCACCATGCGGAAAGAAGAGAATTGGTTTTTCTCGTTGTCGTCATCGGTCATCACGCCAAGAAGCGAACCATAAGGAACGTTGACGGCGGTGTAGATGACCATCATGAGCAGGTAGAGCGTATAGGCATAGATACGCTTGCCCATCGGCCCGAAGTCGGGTGTGTAAAGCAAGAGGGCGAAGATAAGTCCAAAAGGTATGGCTCCATAGATGAGCCATGGGCGATAGGTGCCCCATTTTGACTGCGTGCGGTCGGCGAGACTGCCCATGAGCGGGTCGGTGACCACGTCAAACATACGTGCGATGAGCATGAGCAAGGCGGTGTCGGCCACGGTGAGTCCGAAGACATTGGTGAAGAACAAGGGGAATGCGATGGACATGACTTTCCATGTGATACCGCCGGCGGCGGCGTCACCCAGAGCATATCCGATTTTTTCTTTTAAGGATGCCATTGTTTTATTGTTTAATTATGAATAGTTAATATAGTTACGATAGGAATGATTGTACTTATGAATTTTTTTATGGAAAAGATGCCAGGAACTACAATTTGCGGTTTTTTGCGATGAGTTTCTTGATGGTCTCCACAGAAGCGGCGGTAGATAGTCCGTCCTCCGGCGTGTTCATGCAATAATCTACAAGTTGGTCGATGGTGGAGGTGGCCACGTGCATGCGGGTGTCGCTAGAGGCGTAATAGATGAACACCTTTCCGTCATCATCGGCAATCCATCCGTTGGCGAACACCACGTTCATCACGTCGCCGATGTACTCCCACCCTTCCGGCACGAGGAAATAGCCACCGGGACGTGCGATGACGCGTGTGGGGTCGTCGAGCGCCGTCATATACATATAGAGCACGTAGCGCAAGCCGCTGGCACAGCCTCGGACGCCGTGGGCCAGGTGGAGCCATCCCTTGTCGGTCTTGATGGGATGCGGTCCCTCGCCGTTTTTCACCTCCATGATGGTATGGTAGTGGCGTGCATTGATGATTTTCTCCTCCCTGACCTCCGCATGGGTGATGTCGTCGACAAGCGCCCATCCTATGCCGCCGCCAGAGCCGGTGTCGATGAATCCATCCTGGGGCCGTGTGTAGAATGCGTATTTTCCATCCACGAACTCCGGGTGGAGCACCACGTTGCGCTGCTGGCTCCGTGCCTTGAGGTCGGGAAGGCGCTCCCAACTGACGAGGTCCTTGGTGCGAGCGATGCCCGCCGTCGCCGTGGCTGCCGAGAGGTCTCCAGGTTGTGAGTCATCGTGCCGCTCGGCACAGAAGATGCCATAGACCCATCCGTCCTCATGGGCGGTGAGGCGCATGTCGTAGACGTTGGTGGCGGGAACAACATCCTCGGGCATGGTGATTGGCTCTTCCCAGAAGCGGAAGTTGTCGATGCCGTTGGGACTCTCCGCCACGGCGAAGAACGACTTCCTGTCCGCGCCTTCCACGCGCACGACGATGACATACTTGCCGTTCCATTTGATGGCGCCGCTGTTGAGCGTGGCATTCATCATGATGCGCTGCATGAGGTGCGGGTTGTCCTTCTCGCAAAAATCATAGCGCCAGGTGAGCGGTGTGTGGTCTGCAGTGACGATGGGGTTCTTGTACTTGGTATAGATGCCGTTCCCCCACTCCACGGGTTCGTTTTTCCGGGAGAGGAGTTCTTCGTGATGCGCCTTGAGCGCTTTCACACGGTCTTGGAAAAGGCTATTTTGCATGGTTGTTATGATGGGCTAAGTGGTGATATGGGGCAGCGGTAGAACCGCTGCGTGCGGGAAACGGGAAAGGAACCGGGCAGCGGCAGAACCACTGCTTGTGGAGAACGGGAAAGGAACCGGGCAGCGGCAGAACCGCTGCTTGCGGAGAACGGGAAAGGAACCGGGCAGCGGCAGAACCGCTGCTTGCGGAGAACGGGAAAGGGCGGAAGCCTAAGGCTTATTGTATATCCTTGAGGAACAAGGTGTTGGGGGCTTGATAGAGTTTTTTGAAATCCTCTGCGCTCACTTGGTCGGGGTCGGGAGCGAAATACTCCACCTTGTCGGTGCCTATGTAGTTGCGCCAGGTGAGGAAATAACAGATGGGGTAATTGTCCATGATGGGTTTGAGCACCCTGGTCCACCATGTGGAGTCGGGAATGTTCTTGTACCCGCATTCGGTCATGGCCATCATCTTGTTGTTTTTCTTGGCAAAGTCGGTGAGGAAGGTGAGGTCGGCGTTGAGTGCCTTGACAAAATCCTCCTCCGTGCCCCATTGGTAGGCATCTTCACCGATGAGTTGCACACGGTCGTTGCCAGGATAGCGTGCCTGGAAGCGCTGCTCGTCCCATCCTCCGTCGAGGTTGGGCGAATAGCTCCACAAGAGGTTGTCGAGCCCTTGTCCTTTGAGGAAATCCTGGAGGGTGTTCCACAGTCCGTGGTACTCCTCGTCGGAACACAGTTTCTGTCCCCACCAGAACCAGGAGCCGTTGTTCTCATGCCAAGGTCTGAAGATGACAGGAACGGGTTCTCCCTTGTCGGTCTTGAGGGTCTTGAGGAAGTCGGCCACCCTTGTCATCCATGTGTTGAACTTCTCCTTGACGGAGTCGTTTTGGAGGATTTGTCTTACGACGGTGGTGTCTTTCACATCCCAGGCGTCTCCTCCCGTGACAGGGTTCCTCGGATGCCAGCTGATGGTGACGATACCCCCACGGGCATATTGCTTGACAATCTCGTCGTGTATGCGTGTGAAAGCCACACTGTCGAGGTTTTTCTTGTCGCCCATCTCAATGCCTCCGAGGTCGAAGCCCATGACTGCGGGATAGTCGCCCACGGTGGCAAGGATGTCACTCTTTTCCACACCCGGCATGGTGTCGCCATCCCAAGTGAGTCCATAGAAGGTGTCGTCCTCATGGCCATACATATAGCCTTTCTGCTGCAAGGCTTGCAGCCGGTCGAGGAGTTGGTCGGCACCGGTTTTTGGAGTTTCCTTTTGTGTTGTGCATGCGAGCATCATGGCGAGGGCCGTCGCAAGCAAGATTGTTTTTTTCATATTGTGGCTATTTCGGAATGATCGGATTTTTCATCTTATCTCAAGTGCATCTGTTGCAAGAGCCATTCCTCCCACTCGTCCCATTGCTCCTGATACCAGTAATGACCTGTCATTTGATAGATGCTGAGGGTCTTTGGTGCATTGACGACGTTGTAGACGGAGTAGGCCGATGATGGCGGTACCACTTCGTCGTTGTAGCCGAAGGAATACCATCCGGGGCATTTGACGCGACGTGCAAAGTTGATGCCGTCGTAATAGCGTGCACCTTGCACTTTTTTCATGTCAGGCTGGTCGACTTGGTAGAAATAGTGCGGCCATCCACATGCCTTTTTCTTCAGGGCCACCTCGTAGTCGCACATGGCGTCATGAACGGGTGCGAGAAAGGTGATGCGGTTGTCGAGTGCTGCGACAGCGAGTGAGAGGAATCCCCCTTGGGAAGCACCTGAGACTCCCACCTCGTTGCCATTCCATTCCGGCAGCGATGCGATGTAATCGACCGCCCTGACGGCTCCCACCACCACTCGTTTGTAGAAATTCTTGTCAGGTTGGTCAAGATTGCTCTCCCAATATCCTTCCATACATGCGTCGCGCATGTCCACATAGACGGAGAGCGGCAGTGTGACTGAGAATCCGTGGATTCCGATTTCAAGTGTGATGGCCCCTTGCGAGGCGGTATAGACATCTCCGCTGTAGGGTCTCACCCCGGCCCCTGGCACCCTGAGCAATGCAGGGTATTTTCCAGGTTTTACGGGAACGCACAAGATGCCATAAATGCGACTGGAAGGTTTGTTGTTGACGAAGCTCACCTCATAGACATTGACGGTCTCCGTGCATCGGTCGGGCAGTAGTGTTTTGTGTGGGTCGAGGGCATATTTTCGGGCATCCTTGAGAGCATTGCTCCAGAACTCGTCGAAGTCGGCGGGACATTGGGTAGCAGGTTGGATTTTCTCCGGCGAGAAGCCTGCGGTGCATAGTCCCACATAGTCCTTCCCGTCGACATGTGCTGTGACTTTGAGGCGGTAAAAGCCCGGTTCCTTCATCATGCCGGTCCATTTCATCGTGCCATCGGCGAGTTTGACATGGGTCTTGGTCACCTCTGGATACATCACGGGGCCTGCCTCATAGTCTACGTCGACATTGTCGAGAAGCGTGCCCGACTTCCTCACGTTGACAACGAAATGCGCCTTTTCTCCAACGGCATAGTTCCAGTCCTTATGGTCGGGGGTGACGGAAACAACGATGTTGTTGCCTCGGATTTGTGCGTGTGCCGGCGTGAGCAAGGCGACAAGTGCCAGCAGAATCAGGATTTTTCTCATATCTTTTTGTTTTTTCTAGTTTTCCCAAGGATTCTAGTATATCTAGGGATTCTAGTATATCTAGGGATTCTAGTTTTCCCAGTGGCTGATGCTTGCTATTTTCCTATGGCTGCCATGCGGTCTACTTCGGCCTTGACCACCTTGAGGGTTGAGGTGTCGGTGGCAAAGACCGAGTTGAGGCCTTGGTCTTCCTGCGCGGGATCGCCGGTGTAGTCGTCGCCCACCTGCCATTGGTTGTGCGCGGGATTGGCGAAGCCACCCCATCCCCAGAAGTTGCATCCTGCGAAGTAGCCACCCTTGGCAGCATTGTCACCCACGAGTGAGAAGGTGTATTTGTAGAAGGCGTCGCGCCCCGTGGTCGGTGTATCCTTGGAGAAGAGGAAACCGTCGCGTGGATAGCCAAATTCCTCCATAACCAGCGGTTTTTTGATTCTAGCGCAAATCTCGAGGTGGCGGTCTATGTAGTCCTTCGCCTTGATGCAGCTGGAGTCCACATCCTCCACGAGGTGGTCTTTTCTTGCCCACGACCAGTTGAACGGCCACAGGTGTATGTTGCAGTAGTCGACGTTCTTGTCGGAGCAGATGCGTTCATAAGCCTCGAAGTCACCTTCACATCCCCACGCCCCTTCGCTGCCGACAGAGACCAGGTGGTTGGGGTCTATGCTTCGTATGAGTGCTGAAGCCTCGGCGAGCCATTTCTCGAAAGCCGGCAGAGCCTCCTTGCTGAACGCCCTTGGTTCGTTGCCTATCTGCCACGACATGATGGCGGGGTCGTCGATGTATTTCACGCCGGTATATCTATTTGTTCGTCCGAGGATGAATTTCACATAGTCGTAGAACAGTTGGTGGGCCTTCTCACAAGTGGCGTATTTGGCGACAAAATTCATATACGCCTCATAACCATCCTCGTTGGGTCTGGGTGCCTTCCCCTCCCCGGCGTGTTCGAGATAGAAGCCGTATCCCCCACTCCACTCCCAAGCATTGTTGAGATAGAGCACGGCCACCATGTCGCGCTTTCCCATCTCTTGAAGCAGGAAGTCGAGTCCGGCGAGTATGGTGTCGTTATAGACGCCCGGTTTCTCCTGCAAGGTGGGCTCCACCTTGGTGGTGACACCTCTTTCACCATCGCTTCCCACGAGTATGCGAAGGTTGTCGATGCCCATTTCCTTCATGAAATCCAGTTCGCGGCATAGGCGCTCGCGGTCGCCTCCCTGCCCCTCGCTTGCGAGTATGGCTCCATACCAGAAATTGGTGCCTACATAATAATAGGGTTTGCCATTCCTTACGAAATGCCCTTCTTTGACGCGCACGAAGGGGTCGCTGCTGTTGGCTTGATTGCATGCGCAGAGCATCAATGCCAGTGTGAAAAGCGTAAACAAATGCTTCATAGTGGAAAAGGATTGCAATTTTGTGCAAAAATACGCATTTTTTTTCACATGGGATGATATTATCTTGCTTTTGTTTGATACAATTATGGAAAAGGACAGGAGGTGTTAGGAGAGAATAGGAAGTCTTGTGAAAGAATAGGAAGTTTTAGGAGAGACTAGGAAGTTTTAGGAAGGAATAGGAGGCTTTTGAAGAGGTTGAGGTCTTGTAAAAAACATCCCCCGACCGAGGCCGGGGGATGTTTTTGCATGAGGGACTGCCTATTGTGAATTCCCGAAGAGGGCGTCGACAATATTGGGTTCCGTCCATTCGAGTTCGTCGCGGTCGCAGAGTCCCATCCACCACAGTCCGGTGGTGTTGTATTGCTTGAACTTCTGCACCATGTATTGGGCGTATTTCACTCGCTCCGCCATGGCTGCGTGCTTTCCGATGGCACCAAACTCGCCAATGATGTAAGGCACGCCGAGTTCTCCGGAGAATCTCTTCTCGATTCTCGTGAAGATGTCGTCGATTTCCTGCTGGCAGGTGGTGTCAAACATATAGATGTACCACTGCTGGGCATCAGGGTCGCTGGAATCGTTGCAGAACCAATAGGGGTCATAGCTGTGGATGGAGGCCAGGATATGGTTGGGATGGATGTCGTTGGGAATCTCCATCCCTGCCAGTTTGGC
Organism: Prevotella sp.; assembly: GCA_017524385.1. Lineage (GTDB taxonomy): Bacteria > Bacteroidota > Bacteroidia > Bacteroidales > Bacteroidaceae > Prevotella. Next base: position 52,459 of record JAFWSS010000156.1, on the reverse strand, counting down.
CGCCGTGCTACCCGAACTGTAGGGGTTGACCATCAGGTTACGGTATTCATTGTTTCCACCGGTCGCCCTGACGACATCAACGAAGTCCTGCTCCAACTTGTTGACTGCAGTATAGCAGGCATCGTCCGCCGGGTCGCCCCACTCCCCGCTAGCGCTGAGGATTTCGTTGAAGGCCTCGAAGACAAGGCGCTCGTCGTAGTCGCGGAAGCGTTCTGCTATCTGGGTCCAAAGGCTCTTCATCTGTGCGCTGATGGTCTCGTAGTTGTCCATATCAGCCCTGAGCCAGGCGTTCTCTGCATCGCCGGAGTCGTGCTGGATGTTGATGATGCAGTAGCATCCGGCGTCAAGCACCATGTTCACCACTTCCTCCACGCGGTTCATCCAATCCTTTCGTATGGTGCCGTTGGGATTGCAGTGGATGCCCCATGTGACCGGCACGCGGATGGTCTTGAAACCGCGTTCGGCAATGAAGTCGATGATTTCCTGCGTGGTTTCGGGCTGTCCCCACTGTGTCTCGAAGTCGTAAGGTGTCTTGTCCTCAGGATCCCACCACGAACCCAAAGGATTGGAGTCGAGGGTGTTGCCCAGGTTGTAACCCAGTCCCATTCTTTCCACGAAGGTGAAGGCGCTGATGAAGGGGTCGTTAGGGTCAAGCCCCATGCCATTCTGGTTGATGGTGATGGTCTTTGCCAGAGAACCCGACTTCACGGTGAGCGTGGTGGAGCGGTTTTGCTCCCCTTCGTTTTTCAAGACATCCAACTTGGTGTAGGACAGTTTGTTGGTGTATCCATATCCTGCATGGACGGCAAGTTTCACCCAAGAGGTGTCGGCCACCTCTGCTGTCCAGTTTCCGTCACTCTCGATGCCGATGATGACCGACCCCTTTCCTATGGAGAATTGGAGTGCCGACACCGGCTCGGCATCCTTGGTCAGTTCAATCTTGGTGGCATTGCCGGTGCGCATGCCATTGTCGACAGTATTGTCATCATCATCACTGCAGCTGCCGAACCCCATGGCGGTGGCGGCGAGCAGCATGATGGCGAAAATCTTTCTCATTTTCATAATCATTTCCTTTAATGATGCTTTATTTCTTCTTGTAGAAGATTCTCACATTGTCGAAGCACACGTCGATGAATCCACGTGCCATACCCTGGTTGATGGACTGGATGCGGAACTGGTTGAGTCCGACGTTGACGATTTCAGCGTAAGTGAGTCCCGTGTAGCATGGGAAGACACTGAGCGGCATGACGTGACGATACCACATGCCCTTGTGGCTTTCGCCGTTGATGTCGGCGAGGACGGGGCTGAAGTTCCTGAACGTGGCGGCACCGTAATCCACCCACTCGAAGTTGTCGTATGAATTCTCGGAATCTCCGATGGGCTGTATCATGTATCTGAGATAACCAGAGAACTCCCCGTTGTTGTAGTCGCTGTTGTTGTCAAACACCTCCATGGCGAGATATACCTCGTCGGCGGTGGCTGTCTCCGGGATGATGTCGAACGAGGGCAGTGCGAAGGAATGACCGTCCCAGTCCTTGCGGAAGTAGATCATCTTGCCCCACCACTGCTGTGCTTCGCTTTCCACGGTGATGCGTGCATAGGTGCCGTCGCCAGTGTAAGGTGCTACTCCCGGCATTGCCGTCTCATAGCTGGCATTGGGATCCCATCCATTGTCTGTGGCATCGCCATCGAAATTGGTGAGCAGGCAGTTGTAGTTGCAGAAGAGTACGGAAGCCTGTCCGCCCGGCGTGGTGACGGTGAGCATCCCGTCGGTGTCGGATGGCATCTGCGGCATGATGAACGTGATGGCATCCTCGCTGGACGACACCTCGAACTGGTCGGCCGCAAGATGGATGTCGCCGAAGGTCACCGATTCCACCTGCACGAACTCCCTTCCGGTAATCACCACCTTCTCACCCGGCACGGGCATGTCGGACGAGATGTCGAGCAGCACGGGTCGTCCCGGCACTACGGAGAAGTCGATGTAAGTGGTTCCGCTGGCGCACTGTACGACGAGCGAACCCTTCTGATAAGGGAGGTTGGGCATGGTGACGCCCAGTTGCGTGGCTGTCTCGTAAGCCTGGGTGCGAGTGTTGAGTTTGTGGTCGGTCATCACTGTTGTCACCTCGCTGGCTTCCACGATGTTGCCGCCGATGGTCTCCCACACGGTGGTGTCGAGTTCCTCGGCAGGGATGTCGGTGAAGTACACCCTTTCGATGTCGACGAGGTTGAGTCCATAGACCTTGAGCAGGTCGCCCTGCTTTCTCGGGTATATGGCTTGCACGCGTGAGATGGAAGGATAGGGTGCGGTGATTTTGAACGAATAGACTGCCGTTCCGTGCGAGGTCTCGACGCGTATCTCATCCTTGAGGCTGCTGTCGAAGGCAGTGAGTATGAAACCGTTCTCCTCGGTGGGTACGGTGATGATGATGCTGTGGTCGGTATTGAGGGTGGGGTTGAAACTCACCTTCTGGTCGTTGATGTAGACCCTCTGCACATCGGCGAGGTTGCGTCCGATGACGGCGAAGGTCTGCCCTGTGCTGGACTTGGTGAAGAGACTGTCGGCCTTGGCGGGGTCACACGCCCTTACTCCCGTGATTTCCGGGGTGCCCATGCCCTCCTCGTCGTCCTTGCAGGAGGTGGCGGTGAAGAGCATCACGAAAGCCGCGAGAAAGGCACAGCAAGTCCATCCGTGATTGCGCAGTCGTTTGATATTGATGATAGTCATGGTTCGTATGTTATGCGGTTGTAAGTTACTCTCCGAAATCATAGCTCTGAGCAGGCTGGTTGAAATAGGGGTTCTGTATCACGTCGGTTTCGGGATACGGGATGAAGATGTTGGCCTCGTTGAGCGTGATGGGAAGGAGGTTCTTGTTCTTGCTCACCAGGTCGTTGACATCATAGACATATCCATCCTTCTTGGTCATGATGATGTTTCCGCTTTCCGTTGCATTGTTGGCGTTCACATCCACGTTCTTGGCCATGAAGTCGTTCCAATAGACGCCACCGTCGTGATTCGTCCAGTCGGCGAAATACCAGCAGTCGGTGCCGCTGTTGAGGAAGGCACGGTAACTGAAGGTGCCGTCATCGTTCTTGAGGATGTCGTTCTCCCTGATTTCAAAGGCGCGATGCTGCTTGTTGTTGAAGAAGTCGAGCATGTATTGCGGCTTCCAGCGGTACCACACCACCATGTCGAACCAATTGAGGTATTCCATGCAGAACTCGATGCGTCTCTCGCGGATGAGGTCGTCGAAGGAGAAGGAGGTCTTCGGCTGCAACTTGGCCCTGATGCGCGTGGCGTTGAATGCTGCCAATGCCTGCGGGTCGGATGTTTCCACCTTGTTGCCGAGCAATGCCTCTGCCTTGGTGAGATAGACGTCGGCCAGGCGCATGATGTAGGTGTTGAGCGGCGATGCCATCTGGTCGAGTTCGCCATTGGCGTCGGCCTTCCTTCCAAGCACGCCTTTCTTCACCTGCATCCAGTTTTTCTTGTAGGTGTAGCCACCCTCGTTCATCCAGAGGTAGTCGTAGTGACGTCCGAAGGAGAAGAAGGTGCCGCGGAGGCGGAAGGAGTCGGCGGGTTCCTCGTTGTAATAGTCGATCATGTCGGGCGAGGGACAGAGGGAGCCACCCCATACGTTGACGTCGTCGGAGATGTCGTTGGAGGCGAGATCGGAATAGGTGGCGTTCATCGAGCCATACTCGTTGGAACTGGGTTTTGCCCAGCGTAGTGCGAGGATGGTCTCGGGGTTGTCATTGTTCTGCATGCGGAAGAGTTGCTCATAGTCGTCCATGAGGGCGAACTGTCCGCAGTTGATGACCTCGTCGCAGAGTTGTACCACTTCGTTGAGGATGGCTTGGTCGCGCTCGCTCTTGTTCCATCCACTCTGTGCGAGCAGCACCTTGGCCAGCATGGCCTTGGCGGAATAGCGCGAAGGATGGTGGTCGGCGCCCACGACGGGGAGGAGGTCGATGGCACGACGGAGGTCGCGCACGATGAACTTGAGCACGTCCTCTTCCTTGGTGAGGGGCCTGATGGGCTGGTTGATGATTTCCTGGTTGTTCTCATAAAGCACGATTTCACCCCATCCCCTGAGGAGGTAGAAATAGGCGGTTGCCCTGAGGAGGTAGCACTCGCCGTAGGCTTGGTTCTTCACCTCTTCGGAGACATCGCTTGTGGCATAGTTTCTGACGTTGTCGATGGTCTCGGTGGTCATGCTCACCACGTTGTAGAGAGCCGACCATGCAGCTGCGACGTTCTCGTCGAGTCCTGTGAGTTGGAACCTTGCGAACTCCGCGTTGACATATGGGTTCCAAGCGTCGTTGGCCCTGATGGACCCCATGGCCATGAGGGAACGCCTGTTGAACTCGTGCCAAGCACGGTTGTAGAGAGGTTCGATGGCTTTGATCACGGCGGCATCGCTATTGTAATATGTGCTGGCTACATATTCGCTCTCGGGTGTCTTATCGAGGAAGTCCTCACCGCAACTGGCAAGTCCAAGTGTCATGCAGCAACAAGCCCCGAGTATGATGTGTTCAAATATTCTGGTTTTCATATTTTCAGTCCTATTAGAATTATAACAATGATGCACCATCTTAGAATTTCACTTTCAGACCTACATTGTAGATTCGCTGCGAGGGATATCGATACATGTCGATGCCTTGCATGATGACGCTCTGGTTGTATGCGCCGATTTCCGGGTCGTAACCATCATATTTGGAGATGGTGAAGAGGTTCTGCGCGTTGACATAGAGTTGCAACCATTCGATGCCGATCTTGTGCGACCACTTCCATGGCATGTTCCAAGCGAGTGAGAGGGTCTTCAGCCTGATGTAGGAACCATCCTCGATGAATCTCGTGCTGACACGGTTGTTCTCGTTGAGGTTGGTGTGAGCGGGGTTGATGCGCTGGCTTTGTGCCGTCTCGGCATTGGCCACATAGACATTGGAGATGTCTGTTCCCAGTCCGTCGGGGTCGCGCAACTCGATGCGTGCGAAGTCGGCCACCGAACTGAGGTAGTTGCCCCAGTTGAGGTAGTTGGTGTGACGCTCGCGCACATAGTTGTAGATGTCGTTGCCCACGCTTCCGTTGAAGAAGAAGGAGAGTTCGAAATTCTTCCACGTGATGACATTGTTGATGCCGAAGGTGAAGTCGGGGTTGGGGTCGCCGATGTACTTGCGGTCGCTCTCGTCGATGACGCCGTCGCCGTTGACATCCTCGAAGATATAGTCACCCACCCAGATGCCATCCACTTGGATGGGATGCATGGAGCCGTCGGTGGCCACCGGTCTTGCCACCGGCAAGCGGTTGCCATCCTTGTCGAGCATATACTCTCCGAGTTGGTTCTTCTGGTAGAAGTCGTCCTCGCAAGTGAACATGCCGACAACATTGTATCCATAGAAGCGCCCTACGGCTCCACCTACTTCCGACAAGGTGTAGGTGAGGTTCCTGCTGTCGACGCCCTGTATGGCCGATGCCGTACTGTTGAGTTTGACGAGCTTGTTGCGGTTGATGCTCAATGTCAGTCCTGTGCGCCAGTCAAAGTCTTTCGTCTTGATGTTCTGTGAGTTGATGGTGAACTCGATACCCTTGTTTCGGATGCTTCCGGCGTTCACCCATGGCGCATTCATGCCCAACCAACTGTTCATATTGGCGTAGGTGGGCAGTGCGGCGGTCATCAAGAGGTTGTCGGTGTTTTTAAGGTAGGCGTCGATGATGATTTCGATGCGGCTGAAGAGGTTGAGGTCGAGACCGATGTTCCAGGCCTTGGTGGACTCCCATGTGAGGTCGGGGTTGCCCACGTTGGAGGGAAGGAAGCCGGTGCCCCATGCCGTGGTGATGGGTTTGAGGGTTGAGCCATAGGCATAACTGCCAGCCTGCTGGTTGCCCACGAGACCCCATCCCAGACGGAGTTTGGCGTTGTGCAGCCATTTGACGTTCTCCATGAACTTCTCCTGAGTGATGCGCCAGGCGATGGCGGCAGAGGGGAACCATCCCCATCTGTTGTCCTTGCTGAAGCTGGAGGAACCGTCGGTTCTGAGGGTGGCGGTGAGGAGATATCTGTCATGGATGTTGTAGTTGAGACGTCCGAAATAGGACTCGATGCTCCAGGTGTTGCCTCCGTTGTCATTGGTGGCGGTGTTGGCGTCGCCCACGCTGAGGTAGTGGATGTCATCGGAGACGAAGCCTTTCCTGCTGCCGGAAAGGAAGCCCCACTCGCCCCACTGTGCCTCATGGCCGAGCATCATCTGTAGGTGGTGGCCCTTGAGGGGGTCGATGTCATAGGTGGCGTATTGCTTGAAAGAGTTGTATTCGTTCTTGTCGATGCGCCGTGTGGACTGCGAGGTGATGATGGTATTGCCATACTGGTAGTCGGGTTGGAACTGATAGGTGTGGTTCCATCCCCTGCTGCCACCATACTCCACGCGTATGTTCAGCCCTTTTACGGGTAAGATGTTGGCGAAGAAATTATAGTCGATGGAGAAGTTCTTGCGGTCGTTCTCACGCATGTCGGCCTCGAAGAGGGGGTTTTGGTAGGAGACATTGAACTTGTCTGTTGCGTCGCTGTTGAAGCCGTAGGTGCCGTCGGGGTTCTTGGCGGCGACGTCGGGGAACTGCGACAGTGCGATTTGTATGACGTTCGACTCGTCGAAGGTGACGGTTCGCTTGGTGTTGGCAAACGACACGTTGGCGCCTACCGACATCCATTTGTTGACGTTCATATCGAGGTTGGAACGGAAGGAAGCCCTTTGGAAGCTGGAGCCGATGCCGATGCCGTCCTGGTCGAGATAGCCTCCGGAGATGGAGAACTTGGTGTCTTTGGAACCTCCGCTGAGATTGAGTTGATGGTTGTGCATGAAGGCGGTCTGGAAGAGCACGTCCTGCCAGTCGGTGCCTTCAGTGAGCAACGACGGGTCCTTGAAGTCCTCACGCATGGCCCAATCGCCTCCATAGAGCCGTCCACGCTCATTGTAGAACACGGCATACTCCTTGAGGTTCATCAGGTCGAGTTTAGTGGGGATTTGCTGCCATCCGGCATAACCCTCATACAGCACCTGGGTCTTGCCTTCCGTTCCTCGCTTGGTGGTGATGAGCACCACGCCGTTGGAGGCCCTGGAGCCATAGATGGCTGTGGCGGAGGCATCCTTGAGCACTTCAAGGGAGACGATGTCGGAGGGGTTGAGTCCTGCCAAGGCGCTGGAGTTGCCGTCGGTCTGTCCCGACACGGCGATGCCGTCGATGATGTAGAGCGGTTCGTTGGCGGAAAGGGAGTTGACGCCACGAATCTGCACGGAGATGCCACCACCCGGCGCACCGGAGTTCTGGGTCACTTGCACACCGGCGATGCGGCCTTGCATGGCCTGCTCGATGTTGGTGTTGACACCTTGCTTGATGGCTTTCTCGTCGATGCTACCCACGGCTCCCGTGAGGTCGCTGCGCTTCATCGTACCATAACCCACCACGACCACTTGGTCGAGGGTGTGGGTGTCCTCGGAGAGACGGACGTTGAGCTGCCCTGCCTTGGTGACCTTCACAGCGAGGGTGGAATAACCGATGTAGGAGAATTCCAACGTCTGGCCTACCGCAGCTTCGATGGAATAGTTGCCATCGATGTCGGTCACCACGCCGGTGCTGGAGCCCTTGATTTTGACAGTAGCACCGATGATGGGGTCGCCATTGGCCTCATCGACCACCGTGCCTTCCACCGTCTGGGCAAACGCCTGCAAAGGCAGCAACGTCAAGAATAACAACATCACCTTATATAATACAATAAGGCCATGCTTCTTCATAGACTTTCTTAAATTCATATCAAAATAGGTTTTTAGGTTGAGTCCCTTATATATATTTCCTTCAAGAGGAATCTTTTGTTGTAGTTTGCTTTGTGCCGTTTGGCTGACTCGGCTCGCTCTCAGGAGGTGCTAGGAAGTTATAGGAAGCGCTAGATATTCTAGATTTTCTAGATATTCTAGGACGCGCTAGGATTCGTAGGATCCTTGGAGGAAGCGAGTTTTAATAAAAGAGGGTGGTCGTGAGGCCACCCTCCCTGTTTGTTGGTTTTTTCGTTTATTTCTGAATGAACTTGCGACCGTTCTGGATGACGATACCTTTGTAGTCGTCGCCCACGCGCATGCCAGCCAGATTGTACTTCTGACCATTCATCGGTTTATTCACCATGTCTAGTTCCTTCACGCCATCCTCATTCACTTTCAACTTCCATGAGACGTTGTCGAAGTAGTAGGTGTTGGCAAGAGTTTTGTCTTGGTTGAGGTTGAAGGCAATGGTCTGCATGCCTTCCTGCTCTGCGGATGCAGTACCCTGATAGGTCACCTCTGTCCATTCGGTAGGAATGTTGACTTGCTCACCGTTGGTGATGACGGCCCAGTGGAGATACTCGCCTGCCTGCCTGTGAGCCTGGACGGAGACAGCGGTAGCCTTGTCGGCACGCACCCAGAAGGACACCTTGTACTCCTCACCTGCAGCGAACACATGGTCGGGAGCGTAGATGAAGAACTGGGAATCCCACTCGTTTGCAGCATTGTCAACAGCCACGACCACGGCAGCCCTTGAACCGTCGAGGCCAACACCTGCCTGAGGATTGAAGACGAATGCACCGCCATCGGCACCGTTCTTGGAGATGAGGCTTGTGCCGTCCTCACCTTCCACGTCGCCGTTCTTGACGAGTTCAAGCCAGCCTTCCTCGGGTTGCGGATCGACATTGCCGCCAGCCTTGACGAGATAGATATCCTTGATGACCAGCGTGGTGACGTCGGAGCACTGGAGAGCCACTTGGTTGACCTGGGTGACATCAGCACCATCGAACGGGCACTCGAGCTTGGTGATACCAGCTTCGCCCGAAGCCTTCACATCACCGTTTACCGTCTGCACGACAACCTGGGTGCTGACAGTGGCGGGCTCTGCATACTCAAACACAATCTTGGTATATTCAGACCAGTCGACAGGAATGTCGTTCTCTGCAAGCCAAGCTGCCAAGCCACCCCAAGACACGGCATTGAAGGTGATGGAGCCATCAGCATTGTGGGTCAAAGTCTCACTGGCATTCCATGTGTAGGTGAACTTGTCGATGATGCTGACATGCTCGCCGTCGGGACCAGGACCTGGGCCGGGAGTTCCCTCGACATATTCAACAGCCGTCACCTTCACAGCCATACCCTGGACACGGAGACCGCCGTTGCCATTGATGACAGCTGCATAATCCTCGGTAATCTTGAAGATGGCCTTGCCCTCCCCATTGGGGGTGACAGCGCCGCCAAGGTCGCTCCAGTCGGCATTGCTCTTCGGGAGAACCTGGGGTCCCCACTCCCAACCTTCAACATCAACAGGCTCGCAAGTAAACACGAACTGGTCGCCTGCCTTCACATCGGTCTTCTGGATGAGGAAGTTGACATCCCATGAATCAAATGTAATAGGAAGTGCAGGGTCGATGACCAAGCCACCGGGGCCGGGGCCTACGTCAGCCTTGGGAGTGAACACATAACCACCGAAGCTGAGCTTCGAGCCTGTGCAGAACACATAATAGGTCTCGTTGGCCACTACGTCGAACTCCAACGTGCCCGTGATTTTCTCGTCGATGGTGAAGTCATCGTTCATAGGCACCACTCTAGCCTCGTCGCCATCAGCCTTGACGGTGAGCTGCTCCTTGGGCAGGCACTCGCCATTGCTCTTCACCACATAGAGGTTCTTTCCACTGTTGACGACCACGAAAGCAACCATGTGACCGTCCTTGGAAGGAGTAATCATATAATATGTACCCGACTGCGGGAGGTTCATGCTCTCAGGCTTGTAGCCAGAACCTTTGCTGGCATCACCTTCAAGCTCACCATCTTTGGGGTTCTGGTTGCCCACGACATACACCACGCGGGTCTTCTCTTCCATCTCCCCTGTCTCGCTGTTCTCCACCATCACCTGCTGTCCGAACAACTCGGCGCAGTAAGCCTTTGCGGTAGAGAGCTTGACATCATAGTTCTTGGTCGTGCGGTCGTTGCCCAGCACCACCTTGGCGTTCTCTGAAGTCAGAGTTGCTCCATTGCCATAAGCACCACCATTCTCAAACAGCACCTTCTCCTGTGCATTGACAGTAAGTGCCATGATGGCAACGGCAAACAAAGTAAAAATTTTCTTCATAAGCGTTTGTTTAATTTGTTAGTAAAAGATAGGGCATAATTTCGGCACAAAATTACATTTAATTTATGAATTATTGTAATATTATCTTATCAAAGTATGGTACTTTTTTGATTTTTTTGCGTTTTACAAGCGGTTATTGCGCCTATTTTTCCTAATTTTGCCCCCACCAAACAAGACCCACACCCATCATGCATATGAAAAAGGTATTCATCATGGCTTTCATGGCAGTCGCAACCCTCTGCGCACACGCCCAGGAACTGTCGGCGAAGGTCACCATCAACCACAACCAGATACAAGGCACCGATGCCAGCGTATTCGACAATCTCCAGGAGACACTGGAGCAATTCATCAACAACAAGCAGTGGACCAGTTTGCAGTTTCAGCAAAACGAGCGCATCACGTGCAATTTCAACATCACGGTGACGAAATATGACAATTCGTCGAACCTCTTCACCTGCAATGCGCTAATCCAAGCCAACCGTCCTGTGTGGAACTCCGCCTACACCACCACGTTGTACAACAACAAGGACAACGACTTCAGTTTCGAGTTCCAACAGTTCGACCAGTTGGAGTTCAATGAGGAAATCATCGACAACCAACTCGTAGCCCTCATTGCCTACTACGCCTACCTGATCATCGGTCTCGACCTTGACAGTTTCTCACCCATGGGCGGCGAGGACGTGCTGCAACGATGCATGAACCTCACCAACAACGCCCAGAACCTCAACTTCCCCGGCTGGAAGGCATTCGACAACGACCGCAACCGCTTCGCCATCATCAACGATTACCTCGACGGCGGAATGCAACCCTTCCGCCAACTTCAATACGACTACTATCGTAAAGGGCTTGACGAGATGGCCACCAATGTGGAGCGCGGGCGCACCAACGTGACCACCGCCCTTGAGGAGTGCCTGAAAAAGGCGCATGAGAACAAACCGCTGAGCATGCTCCCCCAAATCTGGACCGACTACAAGAAAGACGAACTTGCCAACATCTACAAGGGCAAGGGCACTCAGAACGAGAAAGAAAAGGTGTATGACATCCTTTTCGGAATCAACGCCTCCCAAAACACCGCATGGGAGAAAATCAAGCAATGACCCCTTTAACTTCACCCAGCACATGCTACACCGATTATATATCAAGAATTTCACCCTGATAGACGAACTCGACATCTCGTTCGAGGGAGGATTCTCTGTCATCACCGGCGAGACGGGCGCAGGCAAGAGCATCATCCTCGGAGCCCTTGGACTACTGCTCGGCCAACGCGCCGACACCAAGGCCATCAAGACGGGACGCGACCGCTGCACGGTTGAAGCCCACTTTGACCTTCGCAAATATGACATGGAGCCGTTTTTCGAAGAGAAAGACCTCGACTACGACGAGGGCGACTGCATCCTCAGACGTGAAGTGACCTGCGCCGGGAAAAGCCGCGCCTTCGTCAACGACACCCCCGTGGCACTCACCACGCTACGCGAACTGGGCGCGATGCTCGTCGACATCCACAGCCAGCACCAAAACCTGCTGCTCAACAAGGAGGACTTCCAACTCAACGTGCTCGACATCATCGCCGGCAATGCGCGAGCACTGACCGACTACCAGACGGCATTCAACGCCTATCGCACACTGTCGAAAGAGATAGAAAAGACACGCGAACAACTGCGCAAGAATCGCGAGAGCGAGGATTTCCTCCGTTTCCAATACCATGAGTTGGAAGAGGCCCGCCTGGCGGAAGGCGAGCAGGAGCAACTGGAAGAAGAGCAGGAGATGCTCTCACACGCCGAAGAAATCAAAAGCGCACTCTACGAAGCCGACGACCTCCTTTCGGGTGAAGGCGGCGTGGTGGAGCGGCTGAAGAGCGCCAGCCACGGCATCGACGGGGTGAAGGATGTGTTCAAAGATATCGCCGAGGCTGCCGAACGCCTGGAGAGTTGCTTCATCGAACTGAAGGACATCGCTTCGGAAGTGTCGATGAAAGCCGAGGATGTGGAGTTCGACCCTAGTCGTATGGAAGAGGTGGACAACAGGTTGGACACCATCTATCACCTGGAGCAGAAATACCACGTGGATAGCGTGAGCGAACTGATAGCCTTGAAACAGGACATCGAGCGGCAATTGGGACAAATCGATGGAGGCGACGAACAATTGCAGGAAATGGAAGCAGAACTTGAGAGCCTGAAGACGGCATGCGAAGAGAAGGCCGACAAACTGACCGCCATCCGCAACACGGCCGCCCGAACCGTGGAAGAAGAAATGAGGCTGCGCCTGGTGCCACTGGGCATCCCGAAGGTGAAGTTCGAAGTGCTGTTGCAGGAGAAGACACTCTCCGATGACGGTCACGACAAGGTGTCATTCCTCTTCTCCGCCAACACGAGCACACCGTTGCAACCCGTGGCACAAGTGGCATCGGGCGGTGAAATCGCACGTGTGATGCTCTCACTGAAGGCCATGATCAGCGGTGCCGTGAAACTGCCCACCATCATCTTCGACGAAATCGACACTGGTGTCAGCGGCAAGGTGGCGGAGATGATGGGCCGCATCATGCAAGAGATGGGCGACAACGACCGTCAAGTCATCAGCATCACCCACCTCCCGCAGATAGCGGCGAGGGGCGCCTCACACTACAAAGTGTACAAGGAGGAGGGCGACGAGGGCACCACGAGCCACATGCGCCGCCTCGACAGCAAAGAACGCATCAACGAAATCGCCCAAATGCTCAGTGGAAGCGACATCACCGAGGCCGCCATCCGAAACGCCGAAGAACTCCTCGGAAAAAACAGAAACACCTAGGAAGACTAGAAATACTAGCCCCCTAGAAATGCAAAAAAGAAAAGACAATGAAAATGAGAAATATAGCAACCTTGCTGTGCGGCGTGCTGTTCGCCTTGAACGTAGCCGCTCAGCCCGCCCCAGTTAAGAACGCAGCAAAAGCCGTGTTCACCCTGACAACCTTCAAAGCCGACGGTTCGCTCCTCGCCTCCACCCATGGTGTCTTCATCGACGCCAATGGAACTGGCGTTTGCGACTGGGCTCCCTTCGATGGTGCCAATCGGGCCGTCGTGATGGACGCCAACGGGAAGAGTCTTGAAGTGGAATGCATCCTGGGGGCGAATGAAATCTACGACGTGGCGAAAATCAAGGTGAAAGGCAAGACCACCGCCGCAACTATTGCCACCACTCCAGCGACAGTCGGCGCCAACATCTACCTCGTGGGCTACTCTGTGAAGAAACCGGAAATTGTAGGGACTACGGTGAGCAAGGTGGAGATGTTCATGGACAAATACGCCTATTACATCATCCAAATGACAGCTCCTGAAAATGCCGTGGGATGCCCCTTCGTCAACGCAAACGGAGAATTGATCGGCTTCCTGCAACAGTCGCAGTACACCACCGACTACCATTCCACCGACGTCAACTATATCGCCGACTTTCAGGTGAGCGGCCTCACGGCCAACGACCCCGTGCTGAGACGCACGGATATCCCCACTGCCATCCCTGATGACAAGGAACAAGCCTTGCTCGCCCTGATGCTCGCCCAACAAGGCAACGCCCCCCGTTACGACAAGACCATCGACATGTTTGTGGAGAAGTTTCCCGACCTTCCCGACGGCTACTATGCACGGGCACAAAAAGCCGTGAATGCCAACGACTTCGCTGCAGCACAAAAGGATATGGAAACGGCTATAAAAGTGGCGACAGCCAAAGATGAGGCCCATTACGACTACGCGAGGATCATTTATCAAAAGGAACTGTACAAATTCGACCAGTCGTTCCCTGCGTGGAGCCTTGACAAGGCCATCGAAGAGGCGCGACAAGCCTACGCCATCCTGCCACTACCGCTCTATCGCCACTTGGAAGCGCAAATCCTTTTCTCCAAGAAGGAATACCAACAAGCTTGCGACATGTTTCTGGAACTCAACAAAACGGAAATGCGCAACCAGGAACTGTTTTTCGAGGCCGCCCAATGCAAGACTCAATTGCAAGCACCCAAAGAAGAAGTGATAGCCTTGCTCGACAGCGCCATCAATCTTTTCGAGCGCCCCTACCCCATCGACGCTGCCACCTATTTCCTCTACCGTGCCAACGTTCAGGAGGAAAAAGGGGATTACCGCAAGGCCGTGCATGACTACAATCAGGTTGACACACTGTTGAGGGGCAGGCTTGGCGCCGACTTCTACTACAAACGAGAGCAATGCGAGGTGAAAGGCAAACTTTTCCTACAAGCCTTGGAAGACATAGAGACAGCCACCCAACTGGCTCCCAACGAACCTCTCTATGTGGCGGAAAAAGCGTCCCTCCAACTGAGGGTGAATATGAAAGAAGAGGCTTTGGCCAACGCACAGAAAGCCATCGACATGGATTCCGAATACAGTGACGCCTATCTTATCAAAGGATTGGCTCTTATTCAGTTAGGCAAGAAGAAAGATGGTATTGCCGAAATGGAGAAAGCCAAGGAACTAGGCAACGACCAAGCTCCCGGACTCATAGAGAAATACAAGTAATCAAGAATTGTAGTTATACCAAATGAGAAAGGTATTTATCCCGAATTAGCGAATTGAAGAATTAATTCTCCAATTCGCTAATTCGGGATAAACACTACTTGACAAGGACCTTTTTGACCTTGTCACCTGTCTTGACGACATAGACTCCCTTGGGCAACTTGCCGTTGATGTTCACCACCTTTCCAGCAATGTCGTAGACACGGCAAGCAGTTTCTTGTGAAGTCGTCACGGTTTCAACGATGCCACTATCCACCTCCTTCAAAGCAATGGACAAATAGAGATCGTCGGTCTGGTCGGCCAATGGAGTACCCAGATGCGAGGTGTCGGAGAGCATGCTCTTGACAATGTCCTCGCCCATCTCCATCATATAGCCATACATCGCATATGAAAGGAAAGAGCGCGTGCTTTCATTCTGCTGGTCGAAGATGAGGCTGCAGGCCTTGTCGCAATCCTCCTCCAACTCGTTTAACACCACATCGACGGCATCCTTGAGGTGTTCGTTACCCTCAGAAGCAGTGAAAAACACCTTTCTCAACGTCCCGCCAAAAGATTCTATGGCAATTGCCGCCAACTCATTCGCATCGGTGGGAACGTCGTCGATGATACCCGCAAACTCGGGGATGGATGCGTAATCTTTCAACATACTATTGAAAGTGGACATATAGCCCATGGTCAGCGACGAAATGGAATTGTCGAGGTTGTCATCCACCTTCATCCTCGCCGCCAGCTGCACATGGGGAAGGTTTTGGGTGCTCTTCAACGCTCGTGTGTCCATCCGCATGGTGGAAAGGTTGTCGTTGATGGTGAGCAGGGCATATTGACTGGGGTAGCAGATGGTGGAAGCCAGGTTCACCTCAGTGATGGTGTCGGTTCCTTCGAAACCCACCATCCTCGACACATTGGGCATGTGCATATGTCCGGTGAGCACCATTCGTATGCCATGGTCGGCGAAAAGTCGTGCGATACTGTCACCGTTCTCGGTGGCCGCCGATGGCATCACCCTCTCCTGCCCATTGTAGTGATACATCAACTGATGATGTACGGCAGCCACCACCACCTTGTTCTCCTCCTTGGCACGGTCGGCTTGCGCGAGAACCCACTCCAGGGTTGCAGGCCTAATCCTGCCATACTCCCCATCGCCATATTTCGTGTCTCCTCTGCTGGGTATGCGGCAGTCGTCGATGCCGATGAACCTCAATCCCTCGATGGGTTCGCAGACATAGGACAGCGAGATGGGGTCGCGGTCGATGGCATCCTTCAGCCCGAAATTGTAATAGATTTGTTCAAACTGCTCTGGAGTGAACCTTTCCAACTTTTGCCTTCCCGTAGCAGTGTAGAGGCGCCCGTTGTCATTCTCCATATCGTGGTTTCCAGGGATGACCAGCGTCGGAATGCCCATGTCGAGCAACTCCTGCAACTTGGCAGCCACCATCTGATGACTTAGCTGTTCACCATCCTTGGTCAGGTCGCCCGGAATGACGACCAGTTCGGGTCTCAACGCCTTGATGGTGTCCACATAGGCGCAAAAGATTTCATAACTCTCCGCCTGCAACTTCCTGCTCTCAGCCATATCCTTGACATACAAGCTGTTGGTGGGGTCAAACACTAGGTCGGGACTCATCACGTGTATGTCGCTGATGGCAAAGATGCGATGTCCTTCACTTGGCAAAGGTTCCTCTTCCACGGCAAAAGCCACCCGGGCCTTCTCCTCACCCTCCTTGCCTACGAGGATGGCATTGTAATCGCCAGCCTGCAAGGGTTTCGCCACCTCATAGAGACCAGCATCACCATTGGTTACACCTTTCTCCTTGAGCGGCACCATGGCCAAGTTGTGATAGAGCAGGATTTTGTCGCCACTGTCAGCACCCTCATAGTTTATGCCAATGGTTTCGCCTGGTTTGAACGACACCTTGTCACCACTCAGCGACAATTGCTGTGCAGACACAGTCAGCGAAATTCCAGCCATCCATGCGACAGCCACCACGTTCATCCAACGATTTCTCATATTCTATTACTTTTAATGTATTTCCAAAAATAACAACTATTCCATGGTGAGGACATTCAAGTCCCTGCAGTCCTTAGAGCCTGAGGGCTTCAAGGCTCCTTTCACTTCACGATGATTTTCCTGCCACGCACCACATAGACCCCCTTTGGCAGACCCTCGGTATCGACCTTGCCGTCATGCACCTTCACCGTGCGCACTTTCACGCCCGACAGGGAATGGATGTCAACGGTCTCCTCCTCCATGCGTGGCAACGAGTCAATCGGGGTGGCGGCATCAAAATCGCCGATGACGATGTTGGCATGCATGCCACCCGGGCTACTTTCTGCGAACCATGCCCTGAAGGGCATGATTTCAGCACTTTCCGTCCTGACAAACGAAGAGCCTTGGTCGTTGAGCACAAACATGTCATCAACCGTCTTCTTCTCATAGGTGCCTTCAAAACGATAGACACTTGTCTTCGAGAGCAGTTTGGCATCGGCTGTGACCACCACATTGTTTGCAGAGAACCTCAATTCCTTTCCCGTGAGGTCGTGCCTTGCCCCCCATTTGGAAGATGGCACGGCGATGATGTATGGGATGTGGGGTAGGAACGTCTCGACATGGTTGAAATAGGCCACTCCCGTCTGGGTATCCTGCAAAGCATATTCCTTGAGCCAGAAGTCCTTGTTGGAGTCAGTGGAGCCATGGAACCAGTCGATGGATTTGTTGTCGGTGACATTGGTCACTTCTTGCACGGCGAACGGCAGTACGATGGTTTCCCATCCTCCCCTTCCTGAGGTCTGACACTGTGGTGTTCGGGAGTAGGAGATGTTGTTTGCGCTGAAGGTGCGAGGAGTGTAGAAGGGATGTCCGTCAGTCAATGTGATTCTCTCCGCCACTCCTGACCTCACCACGTTTTTGTCAGCCAATCCAGATGGCAGGCCGTCACTTTCTCCCAAGAAAAAAATGGCATTGGGGTTGGCATTGGGTGTGACGTTGGTGACTCCAGCCCCTTCCAGGTCGATGGCGCACACCCCGTCGGGCACTTTGTAATTACTATTGGGAGCGACGCTCTTGGTCTCCCCTGCCGCATCATAAGTGGTGATGCCCGGCACGAGGTGGAAGAACCTCACCTTTCCATCGGTGATGAGAACGTTGTTCTTCATCAGCCACAACTGGTAATAATTGCCTGTCTCCCCTTCATCGTAAGCATAATTCATCGTCATGGTTTCCCCCGGTGCGAGGGTGACAAGCATCATGTTGCTTGTAGAGCCCCGATAATAAGACTTGGTGGCACCTTTCATCAACCATATCGTGATGATGTCGGAATAGAGTGAAGTCCCTGTGTTTTTCAAGGTGATGGTACCCTTGAGTATTTTCCCATATACAGTATTCCACTCACCCGACTTCTCCGCATTTTCCACCTGATACCCCACTACAGTCAGTTCACCACTGCTGGTTGCGTTGGACACGTCTACCGTGCATCCACCTATGGGGGCCCCACCCTTCGCATCCGTAGCAATCCACACTTTATATTTCCCAGCCTTCGATGGTGTGAAAGAGAGAGAGACTTCGCATTGCTCTCCATCCTTCAAATACACGCCAGTCCTGCTGGCATAGGTTGAAGCCGTAGATGTGGTGCTGGCGAAGAGATACACCTCGTTGGCATACTCTCCCCCATGGCAAGAAAGGGTTGCCGTGACAGGTATTTTCGTCCCCGTGACGATGTTGGCAGGCAAAGAGAACGCATCAGCTGTGAACGTCCTGTCCTTCGAAGGAGAATCCAAGGCCAGCGTGAATGCGGAGCCATCCCATACCATGTGGAAGACATACTCGTCGGAACAGTCGGCAAGCCTCCATATACCCTCAGACCTGCGATTGAAAACGGGTTTGAGCACATATTCGCCCGGTGGCAAATCCGCCAGGTCGGCACCGGTGAAGGAGAGTGAGATGACCTGAGTGTTTCTATCCGCCAACATCACATAGTTGATGGACCCCATGAGCATGAGAAGCGTGCCGTCTTGCAATACTGTGCCGATGCCATACTTGAAATAGCCTGTCCCATCAGTGTAATTCTTCACGGTGTATCCAAGAGTGGCCCCGGATAGTGTGAGATTGTATGCGGAAAGAGTGGGCAACACCTCTCCTTCAAAAGACGGTTGCGCCCCTATCAGCGCACCTTGCGACATGGTAAAGCCATTTGCCGTACTGCCTTCTACAGCAGATAGCAAGGAAAGGTTGTAATAGCCATTGTAAAGCCCACCCCATCCCCAATTGACATGGTAGAGCAAGTCGCCGTCAAATCCATCAACGATGAAGGAATGTGAAGCGCTTTCAGCACGTCCCATGTAAACAACGGGCCTTCCCTGTTTCACTTCGTTGTAAATCATTTCCTCCCATTGTGTGATGGAATATGCCCCCCGCTCCTTGAAGCAACACTCCTTGGAAAAACCGAAATATTTTTTCAATGCCGACGGCAAGACAGAAGGCGACGCAGAAGAAGCGCCTCTCGAGGGTGGTATGAATTCGGTGGAGATGGATGCAGCACAATAGAACATAAGGTCGGCCACGGCCTTTTTCTCCTCTTCCGACTCACCCCCCATGTAATTGTCGAGCATGTGGTCGAAGTCGATAGGAGTCCCTTTTGCCACCCCAGGGACGGAAATTTTCCCATAATTGGGCCAATTCGTGGCGCAGGTGTAAGGCTTGATTTCAGCCTGAATCGTCTTGACGCAATTAGCACGATAGAAATAAACCAACTGCGCCATAGCCGTTGCCGCGCAACCTGTATTGCATAATTCGTCGGAAACTTGTGGGCAACTATTATAGTAAGGTTCTTGCTGACTCCAATTCGAAGAGAGCAACGGTGCAATGGCATTGCGCGGCTCCTCCATCACTCGTGCAGGGGAATACGCCGGCTCGCCATTCCCGGTTCCTTCCATCGAGGCAAGATGCCCATGGCACGCTTCCAACCAATTACGCAAGGCTATAGGCATCTCATTCCAATCGAAATGGCCATTGTCTGAGTAGCCCAGTATTGGGGCGATACGGTCATCACCTGCCACGAGTACAAATCCTTTTTCCTCGCCGATGTCAAACGCGTAAAACGGCATCGATTCCGTTGCCACCCATTTGCAATCCAACTGCGGAGACAAACCTTTAGCAGTCAGATGAGCAGCCACCTCACTAGCCCGGCCCAACGCCTGACGCTGGGTGACGGGCCCTGCCATAAGGGTAGAATTCACCCATAGGCAGAGCACGATGCAAAGTGCTGCTTTCCTCATCTGAGAACCTTTTTTAAATTTTTGAATGCTATTCGACCGACAAAAATACGAAAAAAAAATGAAACCGTGGTAAAAAAACAAGAAAAAATGCTTTTGAGCGACACTTTGCCACTATTTTTCGGGCGGGGCTGACCAACCAGACGGAGCGTACCATTCGGACGTGGGGACAAGCCAGGCAAGGCCGGACTGGGTGTGACAGTCAGACAAACCCTTGCTTTGCAATATGACAAAATGTCATGGCCGTCATAGCCAACAATGACGTGAAGAAACGTAAAATAGTATTTAAAACCCCCATATGATAGTTAACACTAATTGAATGATTGTTAAAAGAGGACAAATATTTTCATGGAAATTGTCAATTAACAAATTTTGGGTCTAAATTTGCATTCGCATAAGCAGGGGGCGACACATCCACAAGCATGGTCGCCGTCCTTCCAAAGCAAAGACCATATATCAACCACATACATCAAACAATGAAAACAAATAAGCAAAGCATGAAAACAGCAGCCTTGGCATTCGCCCTCATGATCTCTGCAGGGGCACAGAGTGCCGCCAACAATGGGCCGGTGGACCTGACCTATGCTGCCGAAAAAGCAGTGCCAGCAGTGGTACACATCAAGTACGTGCAAAACTCCAAAGTAAGAACCATCGAAATGGAAGACCCGTTCAGCGACTTCTTCGACTTCGACCCCTTTGGTTTCTTCGGCAATCCCGGCAACGGACAGAAACAGCAGCGTAAAGTGCAAACCCCCAAGAGGGAAGCCAGCGGCTCCGGTGTCATCATCTCCTCTGACGGATACATTGTCACCAACAACCATGTCGTCGATGGCGCCGACGAGCTAACTGTCACGCTAAACGACAACAGAGAGTTTACCGCACGCATCATAGGCACCGACAAGACTACCGACCTCGCTCTCATCAAGGTGGATGGAAAAAACCTTCCATTCCTCGTCGTGGGCGACTCAGAGAAACTCAAAGTCGGTGAATGGGTGATTGCTGTCGGCAACCCCTTCAACCTCAACTCCACCGTGACGGCAGGCATCGTGAGCGCCAAGGCACGCTCCCTCTATGCCAATGGTGTGGAATCCTTCATACAAACCGATGCAGCCATCAACCAAGGCAACTCCGGCGGCGCCCTTGTGAACTCCCAAGGCGAACTTGTTGGCATCAATGCCATGCTTTACTCCCAAACCGGCAGTTATAGCGGTTACGGTTTTGCCATTCCCACCACTATTATGAACAAGGTGGTAGATGACTTGAAGAAATACGGCACCGTGCAACGCGCCATCCTAGCCATCAAGGGACAGGACGTCCACCGCTACATCGACGAGCAGAAAGCGAAGGGCGAAGATGTTGACCTTGGAACCAACGAAGGCGTTTATATCAATGAAGTGGAAGAAGGCGGTGCCGGCGAAGAGGCAGGTTTGGAAAAAGGCGACGTCATCATCGCAGTGGATGGAAAGAAGGTGACAAAGATGGCTGAACTTCAAGAAATCCTTGCCAACAAGCGGCCTGGTGAAAAAGTGAAAGTGACCTACCTGCACAAGAAGGTGAAGAAGGAAAAGACTGCGACATTGAAGAACATGCAAGGCAACACCGACGTTGTAAAGAATGCCGACCTCGACGTACTGGGAGCCAACTTCCGCGAAATCACCGACGAGCAGAAGAAGCAACTAGGCATCAGTTACGGTCTTGAAATCACCAAAGTGAACAAAGGCAAGCTTGCCGACGAAGGCCTGACGAAAGGTTTCATCATCCAAAAAGTGAACGAAGAGCCAATGAGGACGATCGACGATTTGCAGAATGCTGTGAAGGAAGCCGCCAGCAGCAAAGATGCCGTCATCTACATCCAAGGCATCTATCCCACAGGCAAGAAAAAATACATCGGATTCTCACTCAACGACTGAGGCACAAATAGTGGAAAAGCCCTTGACAAAGGCTAGAACATCCATCAAAATCAAGCAAATGCGCAAATATTTGCGCATTTGCTTGCTGTTTTCCAAAAAAGTCTGTATTTTTGCAACCACTTTAGATTAATGCTATATGAGACAACTGAAAATCACGCAATCGATTACGAATCGGGAGAGCGCCTCTCTCGACAAGTATCTGCAAGAAATCGGGCGGGAAGAACTGATATCCGTTGAGGAGGAAGTGGAACTTGCCCAACGCATCAGGAAAGGCGACCGCCAAGCACTTGAGAAGCTCACTCGTGCCAATCTTCGATTCGTCGTCTCTGTAGCAAAACAGTATCAGAACCACGGTCTTAGCCTTCCTGACCTCATCAACGAGGGCAACCTGGGGCTTATCAAAGCCGCCGAGAAATTCGACGAGACACGCGGGTTCAAGTTCATCTCATATGCCGTCTGGTGGATCAGACAAAGCATACTGCAAGCCATCGCAGAGCAGAGCCGCATCGTCAGGCTCCCACTCAACCAAGTTGGCTCGGTGAACAAGATCAACAAGATACTCAACCAATTTGAGCAAGAGCACGAGCGCCGTCCAAGCATCGACGAAATAGCCGACAGCGTCGACTTGCCCGAAGAAAAGATAGAGGATGCCCTGAAGGTGAACACGCGACACATCTCCGTCGACGCACCTTTCGTGGAAGGCGAAGAGGGCAACAGCCTGCTCGACATCCTGCCCAACGCCGACTCCCCCATGGCCGACACCGAACTGGTAATGGAGTCTCTTCGAAACGAAATCAACCGTGCCTTGCTGACACTTAGCGAGCGCGAGCGACGCATCATAGAGGCCTTCTTCGGCATCAACCAACCCGAGATGACGCTTGAGGAAATAGGCGAGAAATTCGGACTCACAAGGGAGCGCGTCAGGCAAATCAAGGAAAAGGCCATCCGCCGACTTCGCCACAACACGAAGAACAAGCTCCTGAAGACCTACCTCGGCCAATGACCTAGGAATGAGATACGGAGCCTACCGTCCACAAAAGGCAACATATTAAGGAAACAAGGAATCAACAAACCCAGATGAGACAAAAACTTATTGCATTCGTCCTGTTTACCATGGCATTATGCTCCATGCATGTGCAAGGTAAGGACCGATGCACCCCCATCTATATCTTCGGCTTTTCAGCCTCCTTCATCGACTCCGTGGTCTACATCACAGAAATCCAAATCATAGACAGTGCCTGGGTGCAAGACAAGACCGGCTTTCTTGTGAAACGATCCAATTACACCAACCAACTGAACACTTACCTTTCTCAACAAGGCATGTCTTCACGCGTATGCTATGTGGCCTATGCCACAAAAGCAAAAGACATCTTGAAGAAGAAGAACAAGTTGCTCAAGAAACTGGAAGGCAGCAAAAAGCATCCCAAAAATTTCGACATCCGCTTGATAGACGAATTGGAATTCAAGTTCAAAGCCGAACCTTCCGACAACATTTACGAAGAAGGAGTCGTGATAGACGAGAAGGCTGCCCAAAAGGCAGAGAAGTCGAAGAAGAAAAAGACGCGCAAGTTGGAATCCACGCGCAAGGGAAGCGACAGCGACGTTCCCCCCACCGTTCCTCCACGCCATTGAAACCAATTCATCCAAACATAAACAAATGAACAATCCAGAAACAAGGTATTTCTGCATAGGCGACCACTATGTGAAAGTCAATTTCCTTGACACCACCCACAACAACATGAATTTGATGCGTTCCTACTACCCTTTCCTTGTGGAAAGCGCAGAAGGACACGAATTGTTGTATGAAATCACCATCGACGACGACCTCAAGCCTGTAGCAAAGGAAGACAAAGAGAGGATACGTGTTTTTGAAACAGGCAACGGCGACATCATCGTCGATGAGATGAAAAGTGGAGGACACCAATTCATCTTCAAAGACTTGCAAGGCACGGAATGCTGCCTGTTGCAGGCCAGCGAGTATGGAACTGAAATAAAATGCGCTCTCACCGGCAATTACGACATGAGAAGTTACGGCATCCACAACGCCATGATGATGGGTTACACCATTGCAGGCAGTTTCAAGGACACCCTTCTCATACATGCCTCCTTGGTCAGGCACAACGGTTATGGCTACGCTTTCCATGCGTCGAGTGGGACTGGCAAATCGACTCAAGTGAGCAATTGGCTCCGTCACATTCCAAACTGCGACTTGATGAACGACGACAACCCCATCATCCGCATCATCGATGGAAAGGCCTACATCTACGGCAGTCCTTGGAGTGGCAAGACCCCATGCTACAGGAATATAAAGGCCAGGCTGGGTGCTTTGACACGTATCGACCGCGACGACCACAATTGGGTGGAACCGCTCTCCCCCATCGAAGGCTTCACCTCCGTGCTACCCTCATGCTCCGGACTGAAATGGGACAAGATGTACCATCGCATGGGTGACACCGTGACAAAAATCGTCGAGACAACAAAAACATACATTCTCCACTGCCTACCCGACAGGGAAGCAGCAGAGGTATGCTGTGAGGCCATTGCTGTCAAAGAACAGTGATGCCAACCATCCTTCAAAAGACAAGAACACTTCAGCATGCGTCGTTTATTGAAAAAATTTCTCAACTTGCTCTTCTCGCCCAAAGAGAAGTTGTTTAACTATTTGCACCGCCACGACGGTGGGCAACGAGAGGTAGACCGAGGTGGGAACAACATAGACGTATCCAATGAACTCATCTTCCCACTTCTCATCGATGCCCTCAATAGAGAGGAAGGAAAGACTTGCACATTAAGACTCCGAGGCAACAGCATGCGCCCCTTCTTGGAAAGCAACCGAGACATCGGCATCCTCATTTCACCCAAAAACGTGAAAGTTGGGGATCCTGTTCTGGCAGAAATCGAACCCAGGCACTATGTGTTGCACAGAATAATAAAGATAGAGAACGACAACGTCACACTGATGGGCGATGGCAACTACCATTGTGAATACTGCAAGACATGCGACATCCGTGCAAGTGTCGTTGGTTTCATACGCAAGGGACGCCACAAGGTTGACCGGACAGATGGAATGAAATGGAAGACCTATTCCTGGTTTTGGGTCAAAATGCGCCCCATGCGCCGATGGCTGCTTGCATTCTATAGATACATCTGGCTCAACATTTTCAAACTCAAGAGTTACAAATCGTTGAACAGCAAAGAAATCACTGAGATAGTAAAAAAATACGTACATCAGAAATCATCATAAACAAAAAACAATAAGAAATGAAAGCAAAGACAGGATTTGTCCTTCGCGATATCTGTGGTGAGAAAATCATGGTTGCCGAAGGAAAAGAGAACATCGACTACACCAATGTAATCAGTATGAACGAGACATCCGCCTTCCTTTGGGAAAACGTCTGCGGAAAGGAATTCACCATCGACGACTTGGTGAAACTGCTCCTTGAAGAGTATGACAACCCCAATGCCGAGGAAGTGCGCTCACACGTGACCAAACTCGTGGAGACATGGATTAGCGCTGGTATAGTAGAACCATAAACGTTATTACCGAAAGCAGAAGGCGCGCACCGTAATGGTGCGCGCCTTCTGCATTTCTAAGGAAAATGACCCCCGCCAATTCCCGCACCTCACGGTGGAGGAATTTTTGGGTGTCACAGAATTAAAAGATCAGCATTGAAAATTTTCTTAATATACCCTGAAACTAACACTCAAATTATCCTGTCGAGTAAAATATGAATATATCTATGAGAATTATCTAACCACAATAACACTATCTTGCCCGATGCCAAAGGCAACGGTTTCTGACTGGCATATTCCATCAATGACATGCAGGATGGGGCTTCCCCTCCACATGCTTGAATGTAACGTCAAAAGATGTGTTTTTTATTTTCCAATCAATTTTGTCGCAAAAATAACACTTTTTTATGAAATGACAAAACAAAGTAAAGGAAAAATCACTTTTTTTCCCTTTTTTCTCCTTATTTGACTACAAAAATAACTATATTTGCAGTCACAAGCATATTTCAATCATGAAAAAAACAATCACAACCCTCCTCCTCACATTAGTCTGCATGGCAGCCTGGTGTGGTAGTGAAGTCAATCGCCCTCGCCTTATAGTAGGCATCGTAGTAGATCAGATGAGATGGGACTACCTATATTATTATTATGACCAATACGATGACGGCGGTTTGAAACGACTGCTGAACAACGGTTTCAGTTGCGAGAACACTATGATTCCCTATGTTCCCACCGTTACCGCAATCGGTCACTCGTGCGTTTACACCGGTTCGGTGCCTGCATTCTCCGGCATCGCCGGCAACAATTTCCTTCTCAACGGCGTCAACGTAACCAGCGTTACAGACAACACCGTCCATGCCGTAGGCAGTTCTCCGGAAAACAGCGACGGTTTCTGTTCCCCACGCAACCTTCTGGCCAACACGATAGGCGACCAACTGAAACTTGCCACCAACTTCAAGTCGAAAGTCATCGGTGTCGCCTTGAAAGACCGTGCCGCAATCCTTCCCGCCGGCCATTCTGCCGACGCCGCCTATTGGTGGGACACGAAAGCAGGTCATTTCATCACCAGCAGTTATTACATGGACAAACTCCCCCGCTGGGTGGAGAATTTCAACCGTAACAACAACACCGAGTCGGGGTTCGACATCAAAACCTCCAACAAAGGTGTGACCATGACCTTCAAAATGGCAGAGGAAGCGCTTAAAAACGAACACCTGGGCAAGCATGAAACGACCGACATGCTAGCAGTGAGCATCTCATCCACCGACGCCATCGGCCATACCTACAGCACCCGTGGCAAGGAAAACCGAGAAGTGTACATGCAACTCGACAAGGACCTTGCACATTTCCTACGCGTGCTCGACCGTGAAATCGGCAGCAGCAACTACCTTCTCTTCCTTACAGCCGACCACGGCGCCGTGCACAACGGCAATTTCCTCAACGAACACAAAATGCCAGGCGGGGGCTTTTCGTCGCGGCCTGCGAAAGAGAAAGTGAACAACGCCCTCGCACAGCATTTTGGTGTGGAAGGCAATTACATCAAAGAGGTGATGGACTGCCGTTTGTATCTTGACCGTGAATTCATCGCCGCGCACAACCTTGACTTCACGCAAGTGAAAAAGAAAGTAGTGGAAACACTGCGTGAAGACCCACAGTTTGCTTATGTATTGGATTATGAAGACGTGCAAAACTCCACCGTGCCCCAGTTCCTTCGTGAACGCATCATCAACGGCTATCACCGGCTCCGCAGCGGAGACATCATGGTGGTGTTGCAAGGCAGTCACATGCACGGCACCGTCGGCCCCACCTACAAAGGCACCTCCCATGGCACTTGGAATCCCGACGACTCCCACATCCCCCTCATCTTCATGGGATGGAACGTGAAGGAGGGCAGCACCAGCACCCCCACCTTCATGACCGACATCGCACCCACTGTCTGCGCCATGCTTCACATCCAGATGCCCGACTGCTGCATAGGCAATGCCATCCAAGAAGTGTGGAAATGATTTTTGCATCCACTTCTTAAAGTGGGCAGGGAAAGAAAAGGGGTTGTCTATTTAAGACTATTTAACAAATCGTAAAACACTAATACACAAGCAGTTGCAAAAAAGTTACAAAAGAAGGCAAAAAAAAACGTAAAAAACAATTGTGATTGAGAAAAAATGCCTACCTTTGCATCGTTTTAATAAACATATGTTTTACAGATTAAAAAAAGCAAGAAAATGAAGAAAGTATTTTTTATGTTGGTAGCTGTTGCAGCTCTGTCTTTTGCTGCTTGTACTGAAGAGAAAAAAGAAGCCGCACCTGAGGCTGAGCCCGCTCAGACTGAAGAGGTTGCTCCAGAAGCTGGTGATTCCGCCGCTGCTGCTGCTGCTGCTGCTGCTCCCGCTGACACCACTGCTGCTGCTGCTGCCACCGACAGCACTGCTGCTGAAAAGTAATCATACTTACAGACAGATTAAAATAAGAACCGCTTGGCGATGCCAAGCGGTTCTTTCTTTTTCATATGGGTAATTGTTCAAACGTTCTTCTTCTCCTGAAATGATATTGCCATACGATGGCCATGGGGATTCTCTCCACCGCTGCGTAAGAATTGCCTTGCTCTCTGAAGGATTGTATGCGTTGTCGCTCATCCTTGAACCTTGGTTTCCATTTTTTGAAAGCCCTCCTGGCTTGGAAGATGGCCTTGCAGTCAGCCCAGTTTCCGTTGACGACGAGCGTCTCAAAGGCAGCAAGATAGTCGAGGAAGCGACGCCATCTCATGACCCGACGCAGGTCTTTTTCCGGCAGGTTCTTGTAGAGCATGGTCAGGTTGTTCCTGAAATTGAGGAACGTCTTTTTGGGGTTTCCTTTCGGCAGGGTTCCACCTCCCAAATGATAGACATGGCTTTCAGGCAAGCAAAAGACTTTCTTCCCCATGATGTTGAGCCTCCAGCAGAGGTCTATTTCCTCATTGTGCGCGAAGAACTCGGCATCAAGCCCTCCCGCCATGAAGTAGTCGTTGGCCCTGATGACGAGGCACGCGCCTGTTGCCCACATCACTTGCATGGGTTCATCATATTGCCCATTATCCTTTTCCACAGTATCGAAGACCCTTCCTCGGCAGAAAGGATAGCCTAGGCTGTCGATGAATCCCCCTGCCGCCCCCGCGTACTCAAAGTATTCCCTGTTGGTCAGCGACAACAGTTTGGGTTGGCACGCTGCCACGTCGGGATGATTGTCCATGAAAGCCACGATGGGTGTGAGCCAATGAGGAGTCACCTCGATATCGGAATTGAGCAACACGAAATATTTCGCCTCGACCTGCCTCAGAGCCTTGTTGTATCCTTCTGCAAAGCCCCAGTTTCTGTCAAGTGGGAGCACCCTCACGTCAGGATGGTGCTTTTCCAAGAATGCGATGGAATCGTCAGACGATGCATTGTCTGCTACGTAAACTACAGCCTCTTTGCTCGAATGCTCCAATACCGACGGCAGATACTGTTGCAGCATCTTCCTCCCGTTCCAATTGAGAATGACGATGGCCACCTTGTCCATGGTATCAGTTGTTGATGCGCCCCATGAGCGCTGTTTTATCATGATTGAACGCTCCTAGTGCGACGTCCACGATATGGTTGTCGAGTTCCGGGTCAGCGTCTTCTGGTGGCAGTTCCACCCTTATGTAATTCTTTGTGAATCCATGCATGGCCCTTCCCCTTTGTGCCTTCTCAAAGAGCACCTGTGCTTGTTTTCCCATATGCCTCATGTAGAATTGCCGTGTCTTTCTTTCAGAGAGTTCGATTAGCGTGGCGCCCCTTTGCTTCTTTTCCGCCTCCGGAACCACATGTGGTATGCGTAGTGCTGCCGTACCTGGTCTTTCAGAATAAGGAAACACATGCAGTTGTGACACGTCGAGTGCTTCGAGGAAACGATATGTCTGCAAGAAATGCTCCTGGGTCTCCCCCCTCATGCCCACAATGACATCCACTCCGATGAATGCGTCTGGCATGCAAGCCTTGATGCGTTCCACCTTCTGTGCGAAGAGTTTTGTGTCATACCTTCGATGCATGATTCGTAGCACCTCGTCGGACCCGCTTTGCAGAGGAATATGGAAATGCGGCATGAAGGCCCTGCTCTGCGCACACCACTCTATGAGTTCATCAGAGATGAGGTCTGGTTCGAGGCTGCTGATTCTGTATCTGTCAATCCCCTCCACTTGGTCGAGAGCCTTGACGAGGTCGATGAAGTGCTCGCCAGTGTTTTTTCCGAAGTCTCCGATGTTGACCCCCGTGATGACTATTTCCTTACCCCCTTCTTCAGCGGCCAATCTAGCCTGTTCCACCAGTGCTTCAATCTTGGCGCTGCGGCTGAAGCCCCTGGCGTATGGGATGGTGCAATAGGTGCAGAAATAATCGCATCCGTCTTGCACCTTGAGGAAGAACCTTGTGCGGTTTCCCCGGGAGCAACTTGGTGCGAAAGCCTTGATGTCCTTGGTTTTCACGGTGTGGTGCCTGTGGAGTGCCTCGTTGTCGTTCTTTTCCATCCATGCTTCAGAAAGGAATTCGATGAGTTGTGCCTTCTCCTGCGAGCCAAGGACGAGATCCACCCCATCCATCTTCGCCACCTTTTCAGGTGAGAGTTGTGCATAGCATCCCGTGACCACCACGAATGCTCCAGGATGTTTTCTTACGAGCCGATGGATGGCTTGTCGGCATTTATGGTCAGCCACGTCAGTGACAGAACAAGTGTTGACAAGGCACAAGTCAGCCCTTTCACCCTCACCCACGTTTACAACCCCCATTTCCTGAAGCATCTTTGCGAAAGTAGATGTTTCAGAGAAGTTGAGTTTGCAGCCCAAGGTGAAATAGGCTGCCTTTTTTCCTTGGAAAGCCGATGTGTCTATCATGTGAAGCTATTTGGCAAGCGCCTCCACTGCTTTTGACAATCCCTGCCCAGCAGCCATTTTGAAATATTCTTGAGCCTTATCCTTGTCTTTTTCCACCCCGTCGCCATCCAGATAGCAATAACCAAGCAACAGTTGGGCCTGTGGATTTCCCCAGTCGGCAGCTTTTTGCAAATATTCAACAGCCTTTTGAGAATCCTTCATAAGATTATTGCCCAATTGGTACTCTATAGCAAGGTTGACCAAAGCCTGTGAATTGCCCATCATGGCAGCCTTCAGATAAAGTTCCACACACTTTTCGTGATCAAAATCCACTCCGAAGCCATAGTTGTAGCACAAGGCGAGATAATAAGGTGCATAGGGATGGTTGTCAATTTCCTCATTGAGCCATTTCACCGACCTTCCGAACAATTGCTCAGCCTTTGCCTCATTCTTGGTTACGCCGAAGCCGTATTTGTAGCAGAAACCAAGATAGTATAGTGCCTCCGTATTGTCTTTTTCAGCAGCCTGCCCATAGCATTCCACCGCCTTGAGCCTGTCTTTTTTCACACCATATCCATTGAAGTAGCATCTTCCCAGATAATACTGTGATGTGGAATGCCCGTTGGCAGCCATTCCGATGAGATGTTCCACTTGTTGTTGCGTGATGTTTCCCCAATTGATGGAATCCTCTAAGGAGAAACGTTGTGTGGCATATTCATCCCCCTGGGTCACTTGTGCGAAAGCATTGGCGAGGAGGAGTGTCATCCAAGCGAGGAGAAAGGTTCTTTTCATTAGTCTTGGTTTTGGGGTGTGACAACGCTCATTCGTTAAGATAAGAAAAAGGGAAATGCCTTTTCAAGGCTGACATTCACTCTCCCATCATTGGATGTGGAGACAGCATTGAAAAGGCATTTGCTCAACTTGCTTGATGACAGATGAGCCACCTTTTCGGCATCTTCATCCGCTCGTTCAGCAAGAGTTTAGTCTCGTAGGATGTTCACAAGCAGTGATGCCACGGAAGTAGCGATGCTGATGAACGAGAACCAAATGGTGACCGACTGTCCCAAAGCGGAGTTCTTGGCCTTAGTGGCGTTAGGCTCCACATAGATGATGTCGTTTTGCTGCAAATAATAATAAGGTGAGTTGATGAAATTGGCATCAGTGAGGTCGATTCGGTGCACGCTTTTCTTTCCTGTAGCATCCTCCCTGATGAGTAGCACGTTCTGCCTCTTACCATAAAGTGTGAGGTCTCCACCAGAGGCAAGTGCTTCGAGAATGCTCATTTTCTCAGTTGCGACAGATACCACTCTCGGGCTGCTGAAATCACCAAGGAGTGTGACCCTGAAGCTCGACATATTGACAGTGACCACAGGCTTTTCGCTCTTTGCAAGGAATGGAGACAATTTTTCCTCGATCATGGTTTCGCATTCCTTCCTTGTGAGTCCTACGACAGAGATTCTTCCGACAACAGGGAAATTGATTGTACCGTCGTTCTCAACTAGGTATCCTTGTAGCGAGCCACCACCAGCTGAGAGGTCGCCGGAGGCTGTCATCCTTCTCGACACTGTAAGGTTGAATGGTGCCGCTGCAGCGGGGTCTGAAGTGTGTACGGTGATGTGCAAGATATCTTTTGGCTTGATTCTTGCATCGAAGAGATACTGCGATGCTGCAAGGCTGATGCTGTCAATGTTCTGCATATAAGGCACTTGCTTGCTTGTTTCGCAACTATTCATAAACATGATTGCCAAGAAGGCTACCAAGGGAAAGAAAATTTTCTTCATCTTGTCGATAATAGGAGTTTTAAATTTTGTGCAAAATTAATGTTTTTTTTGGAACTGACAAATTATTTTAGCGAAAGATTATGTTGAGCAAACAAAATACCTCTCATGGTATGCATCAGCACTCGGGGGAAGTTGTCGCCAACCTCCCCCGCAGATGATTCAATCTCCCGTTGTCATTTCACGACTTGCGAATGCGGGTTCAATAGTTTTGAGCAGCGAGTTCAAAGAAACTTTGTGGATGGTCGCATACTGGGCACACTTCTGGTGCATCCTTTCCAATGACGATATGTCCGCAGTTCCTGCACTGCCAGATGCTGTCTCCTTCCCTGGAGAAGACAACCTTGTCCTCGATGTTTTGTAGCAGTTTGCGATAACGCTCCTCGTGGTGCTTCTCGATGGCAGCGACTCCTCTGAACTTCTCAGCTATATCCAGGAAACCTTCCTCTTCTGCCTCTTTTGCCATTCTCTCATACATGTCGGTCCACTCGAAATTCTCGCCATCAGCAGCAGCCTTGAGATTCTCCACCGTGCTTTTTATGCCACCGCCTTCGAGGAGTTTGAACCACATTTTGGCATGTTCCTTCTCGTTGTTTGCCGTTTCCTCGAAGATGGCGGCTATTTGCTGGTATCCATCTTTCTTGGCCTTTGAAGCCCAATAGGTGTACTTGTTGCGTGCCTGGCTTTCACCTGCGAATGCCTCTTGCAAATTGCGTTCTGTTTTTGTTCCTTTCAATTCTTTCATAATGGTTGATGGTTTTGATGATTGTATGGTGTTTTTTTCGGAGTGATCGGAGTGATCGGAATGGTCGGAGTAATCGGAATGGCCGGATGCTTACACTGTGATTTCTCCTGCCAGCGAGCGGCTCATGTAGTAGCGTATCTGTTGCGGGTCTTCATAGCGAGCCTGCAAATGCATGAGTTTGGTGACTGCACTTTCCACGGTGCTGTCGTGTCCGCTTACGACGCCAGCCTCCTTGAGTTGCAGTCCGGTGTCGTAGCGGTCCATTTCCACGCACCCCGTAACACACTGGCTGATATTGACGATGACGACCCCCCGGTTGCTTGCTTCCTTGAGGAGTCTCAACAGCCAGGCTTGCTGGGGTGCGTTACCGCTACCAAATGTCCGCATGACGACCGCTCTCAACTCATTGGCTTGGAAGACATGCCTGAGGAAGCATTCCTGTATTCCAGGGAAAAGCGAGAGCACGATGACATTGGTGTCCATATAAAAATAAGGTGTCATCGGCCGTTGGAAGTCGGGTGTGAAGATATGATGTTGTGCGTAGGTGAAATTCACCCCTGCGTGGCAAAGCACAGGATGGTTGAAAGAGGCGAAGGCGTCGAATCCATCAGCCGACCGCTTGGTTGCCCTGTTTCCTCTGAACAGCCTCCCTCCGAAATAGATGCACACCTCCGGCACTCTTGGTCTGCCATCGGGGAAGTGGTCGGAAGCGAGTTCGATGGCCGTGAGGAGGTTTTCCTTACCGTCGGTGCGCAGTTGCCCTATGGGCAGTTGGCTTCCAGTAAGGATTACCGGCTTGGTGAGGTTTTCCAGCATGAACGACAGCGCAGATGCGGTGTATGCCATCGTGTCGGTGCCATGGAGGATGACGAATCCGTCGTAACGTTGGTAGTTGTCATGGATGATATGTACCAATTGCGCCCACATCAGAGGTGTCATGTCACTGGAATCGACAGGCGGGTTGAAATGCAAGGTGTCGATGCTGGTGCTGATGTATCTGAATTCCGGCAGGTTCTCCACCACGTGATTGAAATCGAGGGGTTCCAAGGCTTTTGTCACGGGATTCTGCCCCATGCCTATAGTACCTCCCGTATAAATGAGCAGCACCTTGTTTATACACTTGGAGCAAGGCGAAGCATCTGCTTTTGTTTTGTTGTCCGACATCGTTTGCGTGAATTTTAGTGCAAATATAACAAAAAAAAAGCTCTTTTCAAAATTTTTTTTGTAGTTTTGCACTTCATGAAGACATGGTCAACGGATTCGGCCTCTCTGTCGTTGCATCCTTGCCCCTTGTTCCATCCAGCATCCGTGCTGTTCGCAACAAGAAATAAGCGCTTGAAACTATTCATCAAACTAAAACATATCTTATATTTATGAAAAAATTCATGGACGACAATTTCCTGCTTGAGACAACCACCGCGCAGGAACTTTTCCACAATCACGCATCCAAGATGCCCATCATCGACTATCATTGCCACCTCATTCCCGAGATGGTGGCCAGCGACCATCAATTCAGTTCCATCACCGAATTGTGGCTTGGCGGCGACCATTACAAATGGCGTGCGATGCGCACAAACGGTGTCGATGAGCGTTTCTGCACCGGCAAGGACACCAGCGACTGGGAGAAATTCGAGAAATGGGCGGAGACGGTGCCTTATACCTTCCGCAACCCCCTTTACCACTGGACGCACTTGGAGTTGAAGACCGCATTCGGCATCACCAAACTCCTTAGCCCGAAGACAGCTCGTGAGATTTTCGAGGAATGCAATGAGAAACTCCGTCTCCCGGAGTACACCGCCCGTGGTTTCATGCGCCGCTACAACGTAGAGTGCGTGTGCACCACCGACGACCCCGTCGACGACCTTCGTTTCCACAAGCAGACTGCTGAAAGCGGTTTCGAGGTGAAGATGATTCCCGCATGGCGTCCCGACAAGGCGATGAACATTGAGAAGCCAGAATTCGCCGCTTATGTGAAGCAATTGGCAGAAGTAGCCGATATGGAAATCAAGTCGTTCAAGGACATGGTCGACGCCCTTCAGAAGCGCCATGACTTCTTCCATGCCAACGGTTGCCGTCTGAGCGACCATGGCATCGAGGAATTCTACGACGAGCCATACACTGACAGCCAAATAGACATCATCTTCAGCAAGGCTCTTCGCGGCCAGTCGCTCTCTGTTTTCGAGATTCGTCAATACAAGCACTGCTTCCTTCACGTGATGGGCGAGATGGACCATGCTAGCAACTGGACTCAGCAATACCACTATGGTGCCATCCGCGACAACAACAGTCTGATGTACAAGCAACTGGGTCCCGACACTGGTTTCGACTCCATCGGCGAGTTCACCACGGCGAGGGCGATGAGCACCTTCCTGAACGAGTTGAACGAGAAGGGCAAACTCACCCGCACCATCCTCTACACTCTCAATCCTTGCGCAAACGAGGTGATTGCCACGATGCTAGGCAACTTCCAGGATGGTTCCTGCCCTGGCAAGATACAGTTTGGCTCCGGATGGTGGTTCAACGACCAACTCGACGGAATGACCCGCCAGATGAACGCCCTCTCCGTACTGGGTCTTCTCAGTCGTTTCGTAGGCATGCTCACCGACTCTCGTTCGTTCCTCTCTTACCCGCGCCACGAATATTTCCGCCGCTTGCTCTGCAACCTGCTTGGAAACGATGTGGAAAAGGGTCTCCTGCCCGACGACATGGAGGCGCTCGCCAGAATGGTGGAGGACATCAGTTACAACAACGCCAAGAACTATTTCAAGTTTTATTGATCAGAGGGTTTTCGGAATAACGGAATAACGATATTACGGTATAACGGTATAACGAAAAAAAATCTAAAATAATCAGAAAAATCCGCGGCACCAAAGTGCTGCGGATTTTTCTGATTATTCATGTTCTATCAGATGACGACACGTGTTTTCCTGTAATTCTCCCTGAATTCCGTGGGGTTGCAATTTTTTTTCTTTTTGAAGATGCGATTGAAATTGCTCAGGTTGTTGAAACCACAGTGGAAACTGATTTCCGAGATGCTCCTGCTGGTATCGACGAGCATGCGTGAGGCCGCGCCCAACCTGATGTCGATGATGTAGTCGGTGAGGTTGCGCCCGGTATGTAGTTTGAAAAACCTGCTGAAAGCACTGGGACTCATGCCGGCAATGTCGGCCAGTTGAGCAAGCCTTACCTCATCCATATAGTTCTGGTGGATGAAATTCTTCACTTTGAGGATTCTCCTGCTGTCGTCCTCCACCGCTATCTTGGCGAAACTTGAGGAAGCGAGTGGCGTGGCCCCCTCGCATTTGGACAATTCATAAAGTATGGTGAGGAATTGGGTGACGGCATAGAAACCTTCCTTGATGCTGCTGAGTTTGTCGAGCATGCCATAGACCTTCATGATGGCACCCACGGGGAAGCTCAGTCCCTTGCGGGCCTCGTTCATCATTTTCTGTATGGACAAGAAGGGCGTGCTTGCAAAGAGTGTGTCCTCGCCCGTTCGAAAGTCAAACTGCACGGTGATTTCCCTGATGTTCTCACTGCGACACTCATGCTGTTCCCACACATGTTCCAAGTCGGGGCTGGTGATGAGTACGAGGTCGTATTCACCTATCACCTCGCTGTTGTCTCCGACAATCCTCCTCACCCCGGCAGCGTGCTCCACAAAGTTGAGTTCAAAGGCTTCATGGTTGTGTATGGGATAGGTGAATTCCTTCTTCCTCCTGTCGGCGATGTACAGCACATCATTTCCCATCAAGGGCGTAATCTCATGTATGACCCTCCTCTCGTCCATACCGCCTCTTTCCTATGACTTGCTATAGTTTAAGTCCTTTGAGTATCTCGCTCATTTTCTGCAGCGTGGTGACCCTTGTGGGTACGAGGGGGAGGCGCAGGACATTCTCAATGAACCCCATCTCGTGGAGGAGGGCCTTGACGCCAGCCGGGTTGCCATCGACGAAGAGGAGGCTGTAGAGGTCTGTGAACTTGTGGTGTATCTTCCTTGCCGCCTCGTATTCGTTGTTGAACTCCAGTCTGATCATCCTTGAGAACTCCTTGGGCAGGGCGTTTCCTATGACGGAGATCACGCCCACCGCTCCGCTGGCCACCATGGGATATGTGAGTGCGTCGTCGCCGCTGATGACGTCGAACTTGGCGGGTTTGTGCTTGATGATTTCATCCACCAGTTCGAGGCTTCCACTAGCCTCCTTGATGGCGACGATGTTGTCGCATTCGTGCGCCAAGCGACATGTGGTTTCGGCCTTCATGAGGATGCCGGTGCGGCCAGGGACGTTGTAAAGCACGACGGGGAGGCTTGTTGCCTCGGCGATGGTTTTGAAATGTCTGTAAAGTCCTTCCTGCGAGGGTTTGTTGTAATAGGGGCACACGCTAAGCACGCCGTCGATGCCAAGGAAGTCGCCGTTCTTCAACTCTTCCACCACGGCGGCGGTGTAGTTCCCACCACACCCCATAAGGATGGGGACGCGTCCCTTCACCTGTTCCACGATTTGTTTTTTGATGAGCCCCTTCTCTTCTTTGGTGAGGCACGGTGTCTCTCCCGTGGTGGCGAGGATGCAAAGGAAGTCGGCCCCGTTGTCGAGTTGGTAGTCCACCAGTCGTGCAAGCGCCTCATAGTCAACGCTGCCGTCTGTCTTGAAGGGGGTGACGAGGGCGATGCCCAGACCCCGGAAAATATTCTGTGTCATCATTCCTGGAATGAAATAAACGAATTACAGATGTTGTGGCAAAACTGTCATCTACCTATATTAATCACGAAAACAAGCAGCATCTCGGGTCTCTTTTTGGAAATGAAGTTCCATGGATTCATACATGAATTGCAACGCACTCCATGGCATGGGTCCTACGTGAAAAAACTCAACGAGTGAAGCGACATTGCCATGAATGCGCGAAACCCAAAGACATGCATATTGTCACCTGTTTTCAATAAATCATTCAAATCAGAAACCGAACCAGCGCCTTTTTTTCTTCTTGGGCTGCTGTTCTTCCATTTCCTGAAGTTGTTGTTGCGCCTTGCGCTTCTCCTCCCTGATGATCTGGTAGTAATCGAGGTGGTCGTGTATCATGTGATAGACGGTCTCCCAGTCGAAGCGCCCGCCGATATTGCAGTCATCCACATAGATGTCGGCGTCAATCTTTCTCGTGTTGTTGGAATGCTCGTTGGTGTCGGCACGCAACGTCTCGTTGATGGCGGCAAACTCCACTCCTCTTTCGCGGCACCAGTCGATGGCCTCTTGGAGCAGCGGACCTTCACGGACGGTCCACAGCACGAGTTTGTGACCGTCTTCCATGAGTTTCCTAAGTGTCTCTGTAGCATGGGGAATTTCCTCCCCTATTTTCGGATAACGGTGCTCCACCACCGTTCCGTCGAAATCGATAGAAATGACCATATAATATTCTTGGATGTATTTCGGCTGCAAAGTTACACAATTATTTTCAGAAACAGGAATGAAAAGATGAAAGAATAAAAATGGAAATAGAAAATAGGGATGCATTCCAACTTTCTTTTACAACAAAAAAATCCAATCTGCATTGTTCACACGAATTTCCAATCAAAATGCGTAAATAGTTCTTTAACATATAATTAGTCATAAATTACAAGCCACTGACTTTTTATTTTCGTGCAGGAATTCATGAGAAATGCTTAGACGAGCCAAGAGGCAAATCAGAGCGCGTGATAATTCTTTGACGAATTGCCTCGTCAAGGCATAACTTTCAACCAACAAAAACACAGTATTCATCATCAAACAATCCATCCATAACCATGTCATGAAAAAGATACCATCACCTTGGCAAAAAAAATCCTCGTTTTTTTGTATTGTCTTCGGTTTGCACTATCTTTGTAGGCGAATTGCAAAATCAAATAAAAGAAAAACATGAAAAGACTATTCCAGTTGTTTTTATTGTCCATCGTGCCGATGGCTTTCATTGGTTGCATAGTTCATGACAAACCACCAAAGCACAACACTCCTGAACCACCACCACACAACGGTGTGTTTGTCAATGGCAAAGACACGTTGTGGATGAATGGAGACGGCAAGACCATTAGATGGCATTTCGAGAAGGCTGTGCCAAATATTGGACGCTCCGGCAAGGGCGAGTATGTCTTCATCTATTTCAATGGGAAATATCGCTATGATGCAGCAGAATACTTCCGCATCATCGACACTGCCCATGGGAATGCAAATTATCAGTTCAGCATCATTCCTGGAGAGGCCACGCCAGAGGGTTTCACCATCTTCCGCAATGACCTGGACCATCAGAAAGAGCATTTCAAGAAAGTGAAATAGAATTGCCCCATATGTGGGAAGCGTGAAAACCCGCAGGAAAGGAACTATCACGCATGTGATTTGCCGAAACAGAGGTATACAGGCTTGGCATCGCCACCTCCCCGAAGTTCCGGCACAACTATCCAATGAAATGAAAACAATCCTAACACCACAGCAAGCACTTGAACAAGTGAGAAGCGGACATCTCAGTAAACTGAAAGGACTGGATGAACATGATTTCACTCATGTCTTCGATGATGCCGAAGATGTGATTCTGCTGACCTACCACCAGAACGTCCAGGCAAACCCGACAACCGTCATCGAAGAGAATGAATCCGAAATCCGTGAATATGCCGGCAACGCAAAGGGCGTCATGCTCCAACTTGTCTGCGGCCATAACCATGACCTGTCGATGGAAGACATGACAATGATTAGTACAGTCGAAAAACTGTTCCCCCAAGACACTGACATCTCATGGGATGTGGAACATTCTGAATCCACCGACTTTAAACTTCGCATAGACCTTTATATCAAACTGTCGTGAAAAACGGCACCATCAGCGAAGCACTCGTCAACCAGAGTGTAAGACGCATTCTAAAATATCTTTGTAACAGAAAACCAATTGAAAAACAAATCATGAGAACCATCAAGACCATACTGTTTGGGAAAAAAATGATCAGCCTGTTGCTCTTTTTGCTGATCATGACAACAACGAAAGCACAAGACGGGTTTGACCGCTCCAATATCGAAGTAATCAATGACATGGCACCCGGATGGAACCTCGGCAATACGTTCGAGAGTGTCGCGACATGGGCCGGCGTGGACTTTTTGAACAACAAGGGCGGCCTTGGGGCCGAGACGGCCTGGCAAGGCACCAGGACCACACAAGAAATCATCGATTATGTGAAGAGTCTCGGCTTCAGGAGTGTCCGCATCCCGTGTGCCTGGGCATACGGACATATCAGCAATGCATCAACCTACGAAATCGACAGCCGATGGATGGCCCGGGTGAAGGAGGTGGTGGACTACTGCATCAACGACGGACTTTATGTGGTGTTGAACGACCACTGGGACGGTGGTTGGCTGGAGAACCATATCAAAGACTCCGATGCTGCAACCATCGAAAAGAACAAGGAGATCCTGACGGCCCTGTGGACACAAATCGCCAATGCTTTCATAGACTACGACGAGCATCTGCTCTTTGCCGGACTAAACGAGCCCAATGCCGAGAACCAGGCAGCAACCAACAACTTGATCATGTACAACCAGACCTTCGTGGATGCAGTCCGCGCCACTGGCGGCAACAATGCCAAACGCATATTGGTGGTTCAAGGCCCGTCGACCAACATTGAGCACACCTGTAACTATATGGCCGGCAAGATGCCGACAGACGTGGTCGAGGGACGACTGGCCATAGAGGTGCACTACTACAACCCCTGGCAGTTCTGGGGCATGGAGAAAGACGAGTCATGGGGCAAGGTGTTCTACTATTGGGGGAAGGGCAACCACCACAGCGGCTCCACGCATAATGCCACCTGGGGGGAGGAGGATGACATGAAGAGACAGCTGCAGATGATGAAAACAAACTTTGTGGACAAGGGCTATCCCGTGGTCATCGGCGAGTTCGGAGCCAACTGGCGCGACCTCTCTTCACTGCCGGGTGAGAGCCAAACAAAACACGACGCCTCCATCAAGGCCCACTACCGGGAGTTGCACCGCCTGTGCCAGGAGATGGGTGGAATGGTGCCTATGACGTGGGACACCAATTACCCCAACCAAGAAGGGACAAAAGGCAATATGACCATCATCGACCGCAAGAATCTGCGGGTTTTCGGCATCCACGCGATGGAAGGCATCAACGAAATCTATCCCCGCCCCTCAGAATCAGCCATCAAAAACACCTTGCAAGCAACAGACGAGAAGCCAAAGGCCGTCTACAACCTCTATGGACAAAAGGCAGACGGAAGGCATCTCTCTCCCGGAATATATGTCTGTGAAGGAAGAAAGTTTGTTGTAGACAGATAAAATCCAACCTCTTCACCGCGGTTTTTGCGCAAGACGCCAAGCGTTGGCAAGAGGCGACACCTCCCTATATTGCCGATCATGAGAGCACGGGAACTAAAGTTCATAATAAGGAAACCGTTATTATCCCAACTAAATGATATCATCATATGTTTTTTGCTACAATAAGAAAGATTTTCGAACAAAAACATTAACTTTGCACAATCATGGATGAATGCGCATTGACATTGGACATGTTGACGTCGCTGCCCTTCCATGCATCGCTCGAGAACAATCAAATCCTAACCCAATAACAACGATGAGAAAAAGACTTACCCTATTGGCTGTCATGCTCGTGATGTGCGTCATGGTGACATATGCGCAACGCACCACCGACAAACTCGACCGCGGCTTGGTCGTCGTACCCTCCGGCTCCGGCAGTTTCATCAGTTGGCGCATCTTTGGTGAGGAGTATTACGACACGCAGTACAACCTCTACCGCGATGGCACAAAATTGAACGGCCAACCGTTGAACGTGTCCAACTACACCGACCCCTACGGCCGTGCCGGCAGCACCTACCGCGTGGCCGCCATCGTGCGAGGCGTGGAACAGGAATTGAGTGCTCCTGCCACCCGCATGTCCACCCAATACAAGGAGTTTCCGGTGAAGCCCATCCTCTCCCGCCGTGGGACGGACATCTCCAAGGACTACAGCATCAACGACATCGCCTTGGCCGACGTCACAGGCGACGGTGTCTCGGAATTCCTGGTGAAGCGCAACTACAACCTCGACAGCGACGCCACCGGCCCCTGCCCTGTTGCCAACGACTCCGCCTACAATTTCCTTGAATGTTACACACTCGAAGGAGAGCGGCTGTGGTATATCGACCTCGGTCCGAACATGTGCAGCGGCCCCGACGAGCAATACGACATCGTGGGCTACGACTGGGACGGAGACGGCAAGGCTGAAGTCCTCATGCGCGCCGCCGACAACATCATCATCCACCATGGCGACGGCACAAAGACAGAAATCGGCAATATGAACGTGAACACCCGCAACACGGTGAACCACGCCGCCAACATGACATACACCAACACCGGAGCCGAATACCTGCTCTATATGGAAGGCGCCACCGCCAAACCCTACCCCATCGGTCCAAACGGCGCCAGTTGGATGGCCTATCCCCTACCCCGCGGCAACGCCAACGACTGGGGCGACGGCTACGGCCACCGCTCAACGAAGCACTATTTCGGCGCACCGTTCCTCGACGGCCGCCACCCCTTCATCTTCCTCGGACGCGGATGCTACACCAAGCACCACATGAAAGCCTTCTCGGTCAACCCCGACCACACCCTCCAACTCTATTGGGAGTGGAACAGCGGCAACACCGGCCCCTACTTCGGACAAGGCTTCCACAACTACGGCATCGCCGACGTGGACTGGGACGGCCGCGATGAAATCGTCTTCGGTTCGATGGTCATCGACGACAACGGAAAGGGACTCTCCACCACCGGGCTGGGACACGGCGACGCACAGCACTGCAGCGACTTCGACCCCTACCGCCACGGCCAGGAAATCTTCACTTGCAACGAAGACCGCCCCGCCATGAACTACCGCGACGCCACGACATCAAAGATTTACTATCGCCTGCAGTCCACCAGCGACGACGGACGTGCCCTCTGCGGCAACTTCTCCAACGACTACCCCGGCAGCATAGGCCACTCCTCACAGTCGGGAACCATCTCCACCGTGGCCGACAAGGTAATCACCAACGGCCCCGGCGGATTCACCAACAATTTCCGCATCTACTGGGACGGCGACCTGTTGGAAGAGGGACTTGACGGCGCCAACAGCCGCGAAGGTGCCTGCCGCATCTTCAAGGCCGATGGCACCATCGTTTTCACCGCCAACGGGACGGCCAACTGCAACTGGACGAAGAACACCCCCTCCGCCACCGGCGACATCCTCGGCGACTGGCGCGAGGAACTTGTCCTCCGCACCAGCGACAACAAATACATCCGCGTCTACACCACCGACATCGCCACCAACCACCGCAACTACACACTATGGCACGACCACCAATACCGCCAAGGCATGGTGTGGGAGTCGATGGGTTACAACCAACCCCCTCACGCCAGTTACTTCCTTGGTGAGTTGGAAGACATCACCGTCGCCCCGCCGCCACTCACCATGACCGGACGCGTGGAAATAGCCAACGGCGGCAACATCGGCAGCGCCAACGACGGCCAGCACGTCATCGTGTGCGAGACCAACGACACCCACGTCACCGTGAGCGACGGCGCACAGCCATGGGTGGCCACCTTCAACGTCCCCTCCTGGGTGCAAGGCACCAACAGCACCGTGACCAACGGCAACGCCGTCATCGTACGCAAATACTACACCTGCGACGTGGAAGGCGGTGCCTTCAGCGGCAACACCCGCCTGGTGAAGCAGGGCGACGGCACGCTCAACCTCCCCAAGGTGGAGCAACAGCACACCGGCAACACCGACATCTGGGCCGGCGTGGTGAACTTCGACGGAACGATGCTCCATTCCTCCCTCTGGCTCAACCGCTTTGCCGAGCTCAACAGCGACGGAGGGCAGTTCCGCCGCATCAAGATGGACTACGCCTCCATCCTGCGCCCAGGACGCGCCGACAACAAAGGCGTCATAGCCACCGACTCCCTCCTCCTCGGCTTCGGCTCACGCGTGGTGTTCGACCTCTACGACGACCTCACCGCCGACCAAGTGCAGGCCAAGTTGGTCACCATAGAGACCAAGGATTGGAAATATGGTCCGAAATACCTCATGCCTGTCTTTGAGTTCGTCAACCACGCCACGGATATCATCCCGGGACGCTACCTCATCGGTGAGGCGACCACCGTCACCGGCAACCTCGGCGACATCCGCATCGAGGGCCTCGGCACCAAGCACAAGTGCGTGCTCACCCTTGAGGATGGCAAACTCTATCTCGACATCCTCAGCATGCGCGGCAACGACGAAATCGTGTGGAACGGCGAAGAGAGCGACACGTGGGACGTCGCCGGCTCGGAGAACTTCACCAACAGCTCTGGCGAGAAAGACGTCTTCGTCAGTGGCGACATCGTCACCTTCGACGACAGCGCCAGCAAGTTCACCGTCAACATCAACAGCGAGATAGAGGCCGACAGCATCATCGTCGACAACAACCAGAACGGCTATGTCTTCAAGGGCACCGGCTCGATTGTCGGCGGCACCACGCTGGTGAAGCGGGGCAACAGCACCCTCACCATCATGACCGAGAACAGCTACACCGGAGGCACACGCATCTCTGGCGGCACGGTGGCCATCACCACCCTCTCCAACTCCACGAAACCCAAGGGCAACCTCGGTGCCGTGG
The DNA here is from genome assembly GCA_017524385.1 of Prevotella sp. Taxonomy (GTDB): domain Bacteria; phylum Bacteroidota; class Bacteroidia; order Bacteroidales; family Bacteroidaceae; genus Prevotella. Next base: position 8,082 of record JAFWSS010000156.1, on the reverse strand, counting down.
CCCTCGCCTCCAACAAATTCATCATGGAAAACGGTGCAGAACTGCGCACCACAGCCGCCATCACCAATGGTTCCAACATCACCCTCGTCGGCGAGGAAGGCGGACAAATCAACAACATGGCCGACTTCATCGTCGACCGCCCGATGATGGGCACCCGACTGGTCAAGAAAGGGTCGGGATGGATGAAACTCAACGTAGCCAACACCGGCCTGCAACGTCTTGTCATCTCCGGAGGCACCGTGCAATGCGTGAACAGCAACACCCCCGCACAGACGGTGGAATTCCAGAACGGAACACTCAGCGAGAACACGGGGTCGAGCTACACCATCGACGTGCCACAAGGCAAGCGCGGCACATGGAACCTGGCCAACCGTGCAGCCTACGGCAACAAACTCACGGGCAAAGGCACGCTGACTGTCTACTGCCCCGTGGTGGAAGGCTCGGGATGGAACGCCACACGCACGCAAATCACCGGCAACTGGTCGGAATTCGAGGGCACAGTCACCTGCAAGGTGCACAGCAACGACACCCGCTTCACCCTTGACAACAGCTTTGGCATGCCCAACGGCACATTCGACATCCCCACCGGCGTGGAATTGCAGAACAGCGGGCGCTCCTACCGCATCGGACGTGTCACCGGTGCGGGCAGCCTCGGCGGTTCCTGCACATTCAGCAGTGGCGCCTCGGCTGGCGCCAACACATGGCTGGTGGGCGGCGACGCCAACTGGACATGGGCCGGCAAAGTGACCTCCAACGCCAACTTCACCAAGATGGGCGAAGGCCGCCTCACCTATAGCGGCATAAGCGACAATTCAGGAAACATCATCGTCAGCCAAGGCGAATTGCTCCTCTCCTCAGGTGTCCTCGGCACCGGAAACCTCACTGTCAACCCAAACGCCACGCTCTCCGGCACAAACAAGGACAGCAAGCCGCTGACCAACGCCACCGTGACCATCCAAGGCACGCTGCGTCCCGGCGCATCAGCCAGCTCCTACTCCGGCATCCTCTATTTCGGCAACAAGAACGTGACCATCGGTCCCAACGGTGTCTATGAGGTGAAGGCACGCTCCTGCGCCTCGGCCACCAACCCTGGCTGCACCAGCATCGCCGGCATCAACCGCCTGACCTTCGGCGGTACGCTGCGTGTCACCCTCGTCGACAGCCATATCCTGAAGGCAGGCGACTCCATCCGCGTATGGGAAGCAAGCACCGTGACAGGAACACCGACACTCGACCTCCCCGACGGCATAGAATGGGACACCAGCCATCTGAGCGAGGGACTGCTTTACGTTGTCTCCGTATCGACAGGCATCGCTCATGCCACCGTGTCGCCACAGAAACCCGCCGACATCTACGACCTCAACGGACGCATCGTCCGACAACGTGCCACCAGTCTCGAGGGCCTGCGCCCCGGCGTATATGTAATCAACAGGAAGAAAGTGATAGTGAGATAACCTGCCGCAAGCACACTGCGAAACCTTTAGAAGAAATAAGTAGGTGATCAAAATTAGATGACAGTATTTTATGATTTATTTGGATGCAGATTTTTCTCTCAGACGAAGGAGCATAGCGGGCTATGTGACTGAGGATGAGTGAAAAATATGCGCCAAAGAAACATAAAAGACTATACAACACCTACAAGAATGATAGTAACAGATAATTTTGATTACCTACTTAACAAAACAACACAAATCATGAAGAGACCAAACATCCATTGCATGGCATTGGCCACAGCCTTGCTGCTTTCCGTGGCATCCTACGGCCAGGAGAAGACACCCGCCTTCCCCGGTGCAGAAGGCTTCGGGCGCTACACCACGGGAGGTCGTGGCGGTGCGGTGTACCATGTGACCAACTTGAACGACTCCGGCACTGGGTCGCTGCGGTGGGCCTTGGGGCAGAGCGGCACGAAAACCATTGTATTCGACGTCTCCGGCACCATCCACCTCAGCTCCGCCTTGAGCATCGGCTCCAACACCACCATCGCCGGACAGACCGCACCAGGCGACGGCATCTGCGTGGCCGACTATCCTTGCTCCATCAGGGGAAACAACGTCATCGTGCGCTACATGCGCTTCCGACTGGGCAACAAGAACGTGAAGCAGAACGGCGCCGACGGTTGGGACGGCTTCGGAGGCTTCGACCAAAAAGACTGGGTCATCGACCACTGCTCCGTCAGTTGGTCCATCGACGAATGCCTCTCCGTACTCGGCAACCACAACACCACCGTGCAGTGGTGCCTCGTCTCACAAAGCCTCGTCAACTCAGGACACTCCAAGGGCGCTCACGGCTACGGCGGCAACTGGGGCGGTAGCGGAGCATCCTTCCACCACAACCTGCTGGCACACCACACCTCGCGCACACCGCGCCTCGGCCCGCGTCCCACCACGCAACTCGACGAGCGGATGGACTACCGCAACAACGTCATCTTCAACTACGGCAGCAACGGCTGCTACGGCGGAGAGGCCATGAAGGTGAACATCGTGAACAACTACTACAAGCCCGGTCCTGGCTCTGCCAGCAACTACAAGGCCAAGCGCATCGCCGGAATCGGCATCCGCACCACAGCCTACTGTCAGGAAAACCCGTCATACGCTCCCGCCCTCCACATCTGGGGAAAGTATTTCGTGGAAGGCAACAAGAACTCGAAATACACCGACGTGAGCAACGACAACTGGACCTACGGCATCTACGCCCAAATCTCCTCTGCCGACAACGACAACACCTTCACTGCCGAGACAAAGGACACCATGAAGCTCGACGAGCCCATCCCCTTTGTCTACACCACCACCCACACGGCGGAACAAGCCTACGAAAAGGTGCTGCTCTATGCAGGCGCCTCGCTGAGCCGTGATTCCTATGACGCGCAGATGGTGAATGACACCCGCAACGGACTGGCCACCTACACCGGCTCGGGACTCAGCAAGGGTTTCATCAACAGCCAAGACGACAACAAGCCTGCTGATGCAGGGGGCGACTGGAGCGCATGGCCCACGCTGAACAGCACCGCAGCACCCGCCGACTCCGACGGAGACGGCATACCCGACGAATGGGAGACCGCCCACGGTATGAATCCCAACGACAAGAGCGACGGCAACACGACAAACGACGAGGGTTACACCCTCTTGGAAGTGTATCTCAACTCCTTGGTGGCACACATCACCGAGGCACAGTATGCCGACGGCGTGGCGCAAGGCTACATCGAGAAATCCCCCAACAGCGACGGCGATGAAGAAGGACTCTCCACCATCGCCGACGGCGACGTCCTCTGGGTCTTCGACGGAGGCGGTGAGGGGCAGCAAGCCACCATCGCCGGCGACATGGGCAACCTCGTTGCCGCCAGCGAAGTGGTGAAAGGGAGCAACCTAGAATATAAAGGTACGCGCAAGCTGAAGGAAATCACCTTCACCCTGGTGCAACCCATGGTGAACAACGAAGCCTCTTCCAACGACGACAACGCCTTGCTTTTCAACATCACTCCCACCGAGGGATGCTTCTTCCGTCCCACCAAGATATCGTTCAACACCACCCGCATCGGCACCGACGGAGGCCTGGTGGATGTATTCTGGAAAGACGCCAACGGGAAGCACGACATCGATGCCGCCATCTCTCCCGACCGCAACAACGGAAACCCTGGCTACACCTCCTACAGCAAGGACATCGGCGACATCAGTTCCACCAACGGCACCGGCAGCCTGATGCTCTGCGTATACAAATTGGGAAACAGCAAGCAAGTGGGTTTCGCCAATGTGTGCATCACAGGACAGATGAAGCGGGAGACCACCGGCATAGCAGAGGTGGAAACCACCACCCTGCCGATGGACTACACCATATACAACCTCCAAGGCCAGAAGGTCGCCACACCCGGAAAGGGTGTATATATCATCAATGGACAAAAGGTGATGGTGAAATAGAAAACCAGGTCCACTAGGAAAACCATAACCCTGGAAAGAGCCCTCAAAAGGTAGGTTTTTGATGAAAAACCTACCTTTTTTGTTAATTTTACAACAAAGGATGAAATTCTTTCTTGTTTTAAGATTTTTTATCTTATCTTTGCAAAACGAATATCTACTACACGAACTACTACAAACTGACGCTACCGTATAAGACATTTTTAACCAACCTAAAATAATATCTATGTCTGGTAAATTTAAAATCTTTAGATTGGCGCTCCTGTTCGCCCTTGCCATGCTGGCGGGCAACATATCGGCGCAGACTATCAAAGGTACGGTGACCGACACAAGCGGAGAACCCGTCATTGGTGCCACTGTCATGGAGACAGGTACACAGAATGGCGTGGTGACCGACATCGACGGTAACTTCACCTTGCAGAATGTGAAAGGCAAGACCATCACCATCAGCTACATCGGAATGAAGACGCAGACGGTGAACCTTGACGGAAAGAGCGATTATGCCATCCAATTGGAAGACGAGGCATCCACTCTCAACGACGTGGTGGTAATCGGTTACGGTACCGCCAGGAAGAAAGACCTCACCGGAGCAGTGGCCACCGTGAAAGGCCAAGACCTGGCCAAGGTGCCTGTGGCCAACATCAGCGAGGCCCTCACCGGCAAGATGGCTGGTGTGAACATCACGACCACCGATGGTTCGCCCGACGCCGAAGTGCTCATCCGCGTGCGTGGTGGCGGCTCCATCACCGGCGACAACTCTCCTTTGATTGTCATCGACGGTTTCCAAGGCGGTTCCATCAGCGACCTCTCCCCCAACGACATCGAGGACATCACCGTGCTCAAGGACGCTTCCTCCACCGCCATCTACGGTTCAGAGGGTGCCAACGGTGTCATCCTCATCACCACCAAGAATGCAAAGGCAGGCAAGACACAAATCAACTACAACGGTTACCTGCAGACCAAGACGGTCTCCAAGCGCCTGGACGTGCTCGACACCTACCAATATGTTATGTCAAACTATGAATACTCCGCCTTGCGTGGCGAAAGCGCACTCAACTCCTTCTACAAGCAGTTCGGCGTCTTCGACGACCTCTATCTCTACAAGAGCGTGGAGGCTATCGACTGGCAAGACGACCTCTTTGGAGAGAACGTACTCTCCCAAAGCCACAACCTGAGCCTTCAGGGTGGAACGGAAAAGACCAACTTCAACCTCTCCGGCACCTATGACTTCAACGCCGGTCTGATGCCCAACAACGACTTCTCCCGCTACGCCTTCCTCTTCAAGTTGAACCATGAACTCAACAACAATTTGAAGTTCTCCATGACGGCACGTATCAACGACCAGACCGCCAACGGACAAGGCACCCAGGGAGGCACCTACAAGGTGCGTACCGAGCAAGCCCTCTACGGTGTGGCCACCAAGGGTCTCTCCGGCATGATCACCCCCGACTTCAGCACGATGTCGGAAGAGGAAATCGAGGAATGGCAGCGTGCCAACATGTCGCTGGCCGAGCAGTCGGAGCAGTACTGGCGCCGCCGCAACAACCGCGGCTTCGTCTTCAACGCCGCCCTCGACTGGAAGACCCCGTTGAAAGGCTTGAAGGCCCACTTGGAAGGAGGCTACTCCTATGGCTTCAATGAAGTGAAAAACTGGTATGGCGCCACCACAACACAGGCATCCTATGTCGGCGGCAACCCGCTGGCAGACTGGACAAAGACCAACACCAGCAGCATCCGTGAGAGTTTCACGCTGACCTACGACACCAAGTTGAATGACATCCATCATTTCAACGTGATGGCCGGCCAGGAAATCCGTTCCAGCCGCAGCAACTACAACTCGATGGCCAACAACAACAACAGCAACGCCTTCGATGCAGAAGCCGTGTTTGCCAACTTCGGCCTGGCCACGATGCAGTCGATGACAGGCTTTGTCAGCGCCGACCAGAACAAGGTTTCTTTCTTCGGCCGTCTGAACTACACCCTGCTCGACCGTTACCTGCTCACCGTCACCTTCCGTGAGGACGGCAGCTCGCAGTTCGCACCCGGCCACCAATGGGGTTTCTTCCCCGCCGCAGCCGCATCTTGGCGCATCATCGAGGAGCCTTGGATGGAGTCCACACGCAAGTGGCTGTCCAACTTGAAGCTCCGCGTGTCCTATGGCAAGGTGGGCAACGACAAGATCAGCAACACACAATACGTACAACTCTACAACGCCAACAGCGGCTCCAAACGCTACGGCGTAGGTGAAACCGCCAATTCACACCTGGCCGTCTCCAACACACTCGCCAACCCGAACCTGACATGGGAGAAGCGCACAACCCGCAACGTCGGTCTCGACTTCGGCTTCCTGCACGAGCGACTCACCGGTACCCTCGACTTCTACTGGAACAGTACCGACGACCTGCTCATCAACCACAACATCGCCGCCCCGGGCTACACCACCGTGTGGGAGAACTCCGCATCCACCAGCAACAAAGGTGTGGAACTCACCTTGAACGGCGTCATCATCCAGAAGCAGAAATTCCACCTGAACGCCAACTTCAACATCGGCTTCGACAAGTCGAACGTGAAGGGCCTGGCCAACGGCTTGCAAGAGATGACCTTCGCCTCAGGATGGGCCAGCACCGACAACAAAAACCAGCAAGACTACATCGTACGCATCGGCGACCCCATCGGTCTTGTCTACGGTTGGGAGAGCGACGGCTACTACACCACCTCCGACTTCGCCAGCTACAATGAGACGACAGGTGTCTACACCCTCAAGGACGGCGTACCCACCACATCGCTCCTCGGCGGTGTCATCGACATCCGTCCGGGTGCCATGAAGCTGAAGGACCGCGACGGCAACGGCGTGGTCGACGCTGCCGACATCACCGTCATCGGCGACACCAACCCCGACTTCTCCGGCGGTTTCGGCCTCAGCGGCGATATCTACGACTTCGACTTCAACATCAACTTCACCTACAAGGTGGGCAACGACATCTACAACGCCAACAAGATACAGACCTCCTCACGCTACCGTGCCGGCACCTATCCCAATATGCGAGCCGACATGAGCCAGAGCAACGCCTACTCCTACATCAATCCCGAGACCGGCGTCCTGCTCACCAGTCTGGAAGACCTGGCCTTCTGGAACGAAGGTGGAAACGGCAAGTCTCCCAAAGCCATGTGGAGCCCCTTCTCCACAGGCGACGCCGTGGTGGTACCCACCGACTGGGCTTTGGACGACGCATCATTCCTCCGCTTGCAGAGTGTGACCGTAGGCTACACCCTTCCCAACACGCTGACCAAGAAATTCGGTGTCCAGCGCCTGCGTTTCTACGTCACGGGAACCAACCTGTTCGTCATCTCCGACTATCCCGGCTTCGACCCAGAAGTCAGTTCCTATGCACGCAACAGCAGTTACTCCGGCCTGACCCCGGGCATCGACTTCTCCTCTTATCCCAAGAGCCGTGCATTCACCTTTGGTGTAAACGTAACGCTGTAATTAACAATAAACCATTGACAAACATATGAAAATCAAGAGTCTATATATAGCTATTGCAACACTCGGAGCGATGGGGCTGACCGCATGCGACGACTACCTCGACGTGGAGTCTCCCTCACAGATGGACCAGAACATGGTGTATAGCTCCGCTGAGTTTGCAACCAACGCCATCAACGGCGTATATGTACTGTTTGGAGAAGACCCATACACCTCCCGCATGTGCGGCGTGTGGATGCAGAACACCGACGTGGAGGCGATGAGCGTACAAGAGGCTGTCGCCACCAACCACCGCCAGGCCGTATGGCCGCTCCAAGGACCGGGCAACGTGGGATGGAGCGACGTGAAGAAAGTATGGGACAACAACCTCCAAGCCATCGAGCGCGCCAACCAGGTGCGTGCCGGCATCGACGCCAGCAACATTGCCAACACCGACGAGATGCAGCAAATCAAGGGTGAGGCCACCTGTCTGAAGGCCTACCGCTACTACCTCATGTGCAACTTCTTCGGCGACGTGCCCTACTATGACGTGGCAGCCAAGTGGGGTGAGGAAATCGACAAGCCCCGCACCGACAAGAACATCGTCTACAGCCGTGTCCTCCAGCAACTGGTCGACATCGAGCCAAACATGAAATGGAGCGACGTGAACACCGGCGGCATCGAGCGCATGAACCGCGACTTCGCCATCGG
>JAFWSS010000155.1 GCA_017524385.1 Prevotella sp. | reverse complement strand
TCGACGCCTCCGAGCGTCGCAAACATCAGAAACCTACTGTGCGCATAAAACTCTTACTCTATATGCGACGCTCGGAGGCGTCGACCCCTAAGTGCGCACCAATCTCTTGCTCTGTATGTGCACACCAACCTCTTGCTCTGTATGTGCGCACCAACCTCTTGCTCACTTTCCACTTTAAAGTAGGCCCAATTTTCAATTTTCAATCTTCAATTTTCAATTTAATAAAATCTTCAATTTTCAATCTATTAAAATTTTCAATCTTCAATTTTCAATTTTCAATCTATTTGACGTGCATGCGCAGTCCGAACATGATGGAAGGTGCCAGGGGGTGGTCTTTGTAATAATGTTCGAAGGAGGAGCCATCGTCGAAATAGTAGCCGAGGGAAGGTTCGAGATAGAGTCCCACCTGTTGTGTGATGGCGTATTCCGCCCCCGCCCCTGCATCGACAGACCATTGCCAGGGTTTTTCGTTGAGGCATTTCTCCAGCATGACACTTCCAGAGAGGTAGCATTGCAGGCGTTGGTTGGACCACAGTCGATAGGCCACGCCCACCGGGACGCCTATGTAGTGCAGGTGTTGGTCGGTTGTGTATTTTCCCTTGGTGAACTCCGAGTAGAGCCAGGTATAGTTGATGCCGCTGAGCAGTGCCAGGCGGTCGTTCAACTGATATTGCAGGCTTATGCCGAGGCGTACGGGCAGATGATGCTTTGACTCGTATTCCTCAGACGCGCTGCTTGCAAATGACCCCAAATTGTAGGATTCTTCTTTAAAGACCTTGTTGTAATACTCGTAATTTGCCGCCCCCATGGGATCGTAATTTGTCGAACCGTTGGGGCTGCTGGCAGCCAGCAGTCCGCCTGAAGCATGCAACCCCATCGTCCATTTGTCCCTGTTTGGGGAATGGTGGGTGTGAGGGTTGGTAAAGTCACGACGGGCAGGCTCCATTGAAGCTATGGAGGGGGAGGGGGTCTTCCCGTCTTCCTGCTTGCCGGTGCTCCCCGTCTTTTCCTGTTGGCTGTCGGTCTGCGACGGCAGTGTCTTCTCTTCGCTCTTCTCCGCCATCTGCTCCATGGTCTTGGCGTCGGCGATGAGGTTTTGGTCGTTAGGGGAGGGTGGGGCAGGTGTCTTCGGTTCCTCGGCAGTGGGTACTTCATGTTTCGACACTGTCTTTGGTGCCGTAGACTTCACCTTGGCGGTATAGGTTACTTTCTTCGTGACTGGAGCCCCCTTCTCCGTCAGCGGGGTTGCCTTCTCAGAGTGGGATTGCTCCGCAATTGGAGGTTCTGTCTCCGCCACAACCACTTGTGGTGTGTCCACCGCCTGCACAACGTTTGTGGCGGTCAAGGAAGAGGGGTTGGTGCCGTCGTGATGGAAAAGGGCGAAAAAGCCTCCGACCACCAATACGGCAGCAGCGGCGGCCCAATACCACCGCTTGGCAGAAGCAGGATGGCTGGCAAAGGCGGGACCCTTCGCCTCCTTTCCGGCATCTTCCGACGTGAAACCCATCTGTTCGCTGATGCCTTCCCACAGTCCCTCGGGAGGTGCCTTCCGGTGCCCCTCCAGTTTGCGTCTCATCTCTTCCGTCCACTTCTCTTTCATCGCTTCCCTTTCATTTTGTCCTTGATCATCCTTGCCAATTTCTGCTTCGCATAATAGAGTTGAGAGGCAGAGGTCCCTTCCTTGATGCCCAGCATTTCCGCTATGTGTTTGTGGCTATAGCCCTCGAGGGCATAGAGGTTCAGCACGGTGCGATAGCCGTCGGGCAGTTCGCCGATCATGCGATGCAACTCGTCTGGCGACACGCGTTCCACCTTTGGCTCTTCCTCATCTTCCAGTTGAAGTCTGGCGTTGTCAAGCGTCACCCAGTTCAGCCGTTTCCTTTCCCTCAGGAAATTCAGCGACTCGTTCACCACAACCTTGCGCATCCAGCCTTTGAAACTTGTCTCTCCACGATATTCCATGGTAGGTATCGACTTGAAGATTTTCACGAAACTGTTTTGCAGCACGTCCTTCGCATCGTCATCCGCAGGCACATAGCGATGGCATACAGACGAGAGTTCCCCTACATACTGGAGGTAGAGTTGCTTCATCGCCTGTTGGTCCTTGTTACGTATGCGCTCTACGAGTTGTTCGACCATTTCTTCTTGCGTTCCTATCCTAAGAATTGCAAAATTCGGAAATCTTGTATGAACCACCATCCGTTTTTGCTTTCTTTAACACTCCGCCGGGCATATGCATTCAGGTGGCGCTGAGAATGTTCTGCCGGCAAAAAACGCCGAGGTTGTTCTGCCGGAACCAACGGTCGACGTGCGAAGCGGAAGTCAATTGCAATCCGGTAGCCTTTAATATTAGGATTTGGAATCCGATTAAATCAGTATAAAATATGGATAATGACGCTTTTAGCGGATTACAAATCCTGATATTATTTCCATCGGGATTGCAAATCCCGATGAACATTCTTGGCGTTGATAATGAGGCGCTGAGAATGTTCTGCCGGAACCAACGGTCTCTTGGCGCCTTCTGTGCGCACCTACCTCTTGCTCTGTATGTGCGCACCCCGTGAGTTCACCTAGGGGTCGACGCCTCCGAGCGTCGCAAACATCAG
>JAFWSS010000154.1 GCA_017524385.1 Prevotella sp. | reverse complement strand
GAAAATTGAAGATTGAAGATTGTCTTTCAGGAGTTGAAGGGGCGTATGGATGCTTCGAAGGAGTGAAATGGGATATTGCCAACCCGTAAGGTTGGCAATAGGCACTGATGGTGTACTCTAAGAGAGACTAATTCAGAAGCACGGTGATTCGGTGATGTTGATTCTACTGGCACTCATATATCCTCGGAAGACACCTGTCTGGGTATATACCTTATACCATCCATCATCGTAATCGCCACTGCAAAGGATGAAACTGCCGTCGCGCACTTTGCCCACAATGGCATATCGTGTGCCGGGGCCCTTGCGGACGTTGGTGTAGCCATCCTCATCCACCACAAAACCGAGATTCTTGCATACACCTTTACTTTTTTTTGGGACCACCACTTTGCTGGAGTGGATATAACCAATCATTTCCTGCGGGGTGCCATCGGTATAGGTGGTGTATACCTTGTACCAACTGCCAATTCCTGTATCGAAACTGATGAAACTGCCGTCTTGCACTTGCTCCACAACGGGATAATTGGTGCCTGGGCCCTTGCGGATGTTGGTGAAGCCACCTTCATCTTTTACCAAACCGAAACGCTGGGCAGCGCATGGCAATATCAACATGGCTGCCAAAATCATTAGCAATAACTTTTTCATATTCGTAAGTTTATAATTCATGTTTCACATTTGCTCACACTATTACCTCGAAAATCCGCTTCCCGTTCCATTCCAACCACTGCAGCTCGGCCTCCTGCTTGTTCTTGGAGTTGCAACTGCCAGTTACGTTGAATTTTTTCTCATATCATCCAGGTTTTCGACTTTTGTGTTTTGTGTTGTTCTGTTCTTGTGCAATTTCTCCACAAAGATAAAGAATTATTCCTATATGACAAAGGAAAAGCTGCAAAAAACTGATTCAAGGTGGCCGAGCGCGTGATAAAACAAGTGTTGGCATGGGAGAGATTAATTTCCATGAATGATCCAAGTTGAAACAGTGTGTTGATGCAAACGATTGCGCAAGCGATGTGTTTCCTATGATGAAAGCATCGCAGGGGGCATCGACGCATGATGGAGGGGTGGCCTGGCAGAAGCCTATCCCGGCATTCCTGTGCGTGACGAAGATGACATGATGGACGACTTGCCCGCATCGCAAAAGAGACAGGCCGCAGCCCCATCTCCCCGCCATCCTGCGGTGCAAACGATTGCACGTTTGTCGCGTTTTTTTATTCCCCATAAGAGAACAACGGATGTGTTTTTATATTATATTTGCACAGTTTTTCATACAAAATCAATAACATAATCAATCACATTCAATACTTATGAAAAGAAAACTACTATCATTGCTCATTTGGTTAGTACCAATGTGCTTGTTGGCCGATGGTTGGCCAGCCAACTATGGAGGGGTGATGCTTCAAGGTTTCTACTGGGACTCTTTCGAGGATGCCAAATGGACGAACCTGACGGCACAAGCCGATGAACTGTCTTCCTATTTCAGTTTGATCTGGGTGCCCAACTCAGGACAGACGAAGGAAGACCAATATAACTCCCCCGGCAACTTGGGATATGAGAACATGGGTTACTCGCCCGTCTATTGGCTGAGACACAATACTTGTTTCGGCACGCAAGCGGAATTGATGCATATGATCCAAACCTTCAAGGCCAAGGGCACCGGCATCATCGAGGATGTGGTCATCAACCACAAGAACGGCCTCACCAACTGGGCCGATTTCCCCAACGAGAGTGTCACGGGTCCCACTACGGGAAAGACCTACACGTTGACTTGGTGCACCGACATGGAGAATCTTTGGGGCATTTGCAGCAACGACGAGGTGTTTGACAATGGTGGAAACCATGGCGGCGACATCACCTACATCTGCAGCAGCGATGCTAGTCAAGACGAGGCCGACAATTTCGATGGCTGCCGCGACTTGGACCACACCGACGCAAGAGTTCAGCAAAACGTCTGCAACTACCTTGACTTCCTGCTCGACGAATTAGGATATGCGGGGTTCCGCTATGACATGGTGAAAGGCTACAAGGCGTATTACACCGGACTCTACAACCAACATGCCAAGCCAGAATTCTCCGTCGGTGAGTATTGGGACGGCAGTTATGAAAATGTGGTGGGCTACTGGCTCAAGGAAACAGGCCTCCCCGCCGATGGAGAGGTGCAGTCGGCTGCTTTCGACTTCCCCCTCAAGTTCTCCATGAACAGTGTGTTCAACTACGGGGCATGGAGCGCTCTCTCCAACAAGGGAGTGGCAGGAGACCCCAACTGGAGCAGATATGCCGTCACTTTCGTCGACAACCATGACACCTACCGCAACGACGACAGGGTGAGTTCCAACGTCTTGGCCGCCAATGCCTTCATCCTCACCATGCCAGGCACCCCATGCGTCTTCTTCCCACATTGGAAGCAGTACAAGCCGGAAATCAAGAAGATGATAGAGGCACGCAAGGCTGCGGGCATCACCAATGAAAGTCGCATCACCGCCCAATATGATGTGGACGGATTAGGTTATTACCTGAAGGTCACCGGCACCAAAGGTTCCATCATCCTCACGCTGGGAAACCTTATCGGGCATGATGTGGACACCAACGAGCACACTCTCGTGCTGAGCGGTGACAATTTCGCACTCTACCTTTGGGATGGTGTCTACGACGAGGATACCTACAAGCAAATCGACGCCGAGGCTGTGAAGGACATCACCGTGTATGTGAAAGACAACGGCCAGGGCAATCCCTATCTCTATGTATGGGATGGAGACAACCAAATCAATGGCGGGTGGCCCGGCAAGCTACTGACCGAGACAACCACGCTTGGCGACGGCACACAGTGGTACAAGCAGACCATCTCTGCCGCATCGTTCAATGCCATTGTCACTTACGACAACGGTAACCAGACCAGCAACATCGAACGCATCACAGAAGACACCTACATCTGCTATTGGGCCGATGACAATGAGAAATATGCCAACTACACGCCGCTTTACAAAGGCGACGAGGCCTCTTCCAAGGTGCTGGCCTATTTCGACGCTCCCTCGGGATGGAACCATGCATGGGCGTGGTGCTCCTTGTTCTATGACATAGAAGACAAGAACTACACCGGAGGTGAATGGCCGGGACATGAGATGACCAAGGTGGGCACGTCGAGCACGGGCAATGACATCTATTGCTGGAGCATTGACAAGAATTTCGGCGAGGGTGTGCCCGACCATATCATTTTTAGCGGAAACGGCCAGACCGGCAACCTCGACTTCATCAACGCCGCCTACTATGACGTGAATGGCATTGCGGCAAAAAGCCGACTCGATTTCTATCCCACCGTCTTGCAGAACGCCACCATCGTGACAGGCACCAACTGGGACGGGGAGACTTCATCCCTGGCGCAGGCCGACGGCAACACCACCTTGACCCATGCGCTCTACTACCCAGCAGGCGACTATACCGTACAAGCCTACGTCAAGGGACCGGAGGGTGGACAGGTCAACCTCGTTGCAGGAACAGAGGGGGACGCCGGGGAAACGTCAAAGGTAGGGACAGACAATGGATGGCAGAGAATCCAGGTGCGCTATATGATGAAGGATGATGGCGTGTTGAGGATGACTCTCAACTCCGATGCCGACACATGGCAGGTGGGTGCAATCTCCATCATCAAAAACGTGGCCACACTCATCGGCGATGTGAATGGAGACGGCAATGTCAACATCACCGATGTCACATTGCTGGTGAACCACATCCTGGGCAACGCCGATGACACTTTCATCATCGCCAATGCGGACATCAATGGCGACGGAAACGTATCCATCACCGACGTGACGGGATTGGTCAATGTCATCCTGCATTAAGCAAGGTGCCAAATTTTGAGCAAGAATTGGCGGGGGCTGCATCACGATGCAGCCCCCGCATTGTTGCTGGCATGTGGCTTTAGGGTCTTTAGGGTCTTTTAGGTCTTTTAGGGTCTTTAAGGTCTTTTAGGGTCTTTAGGGTCTTTAGGGGTCTTTAGGTCTTTAGGGGTCTTTAGGGTCTAAAAAGCCCCGACCTTCTGTGGAAGATCGGGGCAGTGACTGATATTAAAAAGTTGCTATTTGTATTAGTATTGATGCTGACCTTGCGTCACTCGTTAGGGTCGGCATTGGGATCCGGGTCAACATTTGGATCCGGGTCGACGTTGGGATCCGGGTCGGGTTCGACGCTGGCGACGTTGAAGGTGATGGTGATGTCGCCGAAGATGGACTCGTCGAGCTGGCGGACGGGATAGATTTTTGTGACATGGAGTGTGTATTCGCCACCAGCGAGGTCCTCGGAGCTGTTGCGTACGAAGGTGACCTCTTCGGCATAGCCTTCTGCCGGGCTGACGGTCAGCACCTCGTCGTTGAGCGTGGCCTCGAGAAGACTGCAGTCAACTTCCTTGTCAAACTTCAGTGTGAACTCCTTGATGCTGTTGGG